>NZ_FWWU01000001.1 GCF_900176165.1 Deinococcus hopiensis KR-140 | reverse complement strand
AAGGCGGACGTTATTGACTCAGGCGTTGTTTGAGGGCCTGGTGAATGGCGAGGGCGGTGCTACCCCGCGCGCCAGACCTGGTGCCGAGCTGCGTGTAGTCGATGTGCAGCTTGCGGGTGGAGAGGGGCAGACTGCGGGCGTACACGCTCTGGCGAATGCTGGCGAGCATCAAGGGGCCCATATAGGCGACCGGGCCATCCAGCAGGAGGTGCGATGGATTAAAGAAGTTGACGAGAGAGGCGAGCACCTGTCCGACGCGGCTTCCTGCCGTTTGGATGACGTGATTTGCGGCGGGGTCGCCTTGTCGAGCGGCGAGCGAGACGTCGGAGAGTGTCAGCTGTCCTTTGGTGCTCACCAGGTCCTGCAAGATTGTGCTGATGCCCTGTTCAGCGGCAGCGACGGCTTCCCGGACAATGTTGGGCGCGCCGGCGAGGGCTTCGATGCAGCCCGTGTTGCCGCAGTGGCACCGTGGGCCCTGAGGATCAATGCTGACGTGACCGATATCGCCGGCAGCACCGTCTGCACCCCGGTACACTTCGCCCCGCACGATAATTCCCGCTCCGATCCCCGTGCCGAGATTCACGACGATCATGTTTTCGTTGCCGTCACTGTCACCGTTGCTTCGCCGGTGGTGAAGTTCACCGAGGGCCATGACATTGACGTCATTATCGACAAAGACGGGCGCGCTGTGCGACTCGGCGAAGTACTCGCGGAGGTTGAAACCTTCCCAGTTGGGCATCAGGGGCGGGTTGATAAGCAGCCCGGTGTGAAATTCGACGGGGCCGGGGACGCCCATACCGATGCCGAGGATCTGGGAGCGGCGGATCGTCTGCTCCTTGAGGAGTTGGTCGATGCTCCTGCTGATGATGGCGAGGACAGGCCCAGGGCCGACGCGGACGTCGGTCTCGGTGGTGCTGCTGGCAACGACCTGGAAGTTGACGTCGGAGACCGTCACGGTGACGCTGGTGACGCCGAGGTCTATGCCGATGGCGTAGCCGAGGTTGCGGTGCAGTTGCAGACCTGTGGGGCGGCGTCCACCGGAGGAGTCCTGGACGCTGCCTTCCTCGATCAGCTCTTCATCGATCAGATCGCCGACGATGCTGCCTACTTTGCTTTTCGAGAATCGTGTGCGGGTGACCAAATCATACCGTGAAGGGCAATTGGACCAGAAGATAGCCTCCAAGACGGTTAAGCCATTCGGGTGACGTACCGGGTCCGTCATCGTCATCGTTACCTCAACTCTTTTAACTTTGATACTTCGGCAGCATACGAAAGCCGCTTCAGTCCTACAAGGTCTAAGTTCGGCCTGGAGGTGGCAAAAGCCTGACCTGTCCAGACCAGAGGTCTCCCGCTCCAAGCCTCAGCCAGCGAATAACGCCGAGTAGGTTCCGACTTGCTGGGCGTTCGCTGCATTTTTCCGTCCGAAACCCCCTGATCAGGACGACTTTGATCCGAATTCCTCCCAAGTCCGAACTTTGAGCTGGAATTGGCCGCCCTTCATACTGCGGCCACACCACTCCAGCAAGGAACGGAAGAATGACGCACTTCATCTCCACCGAGGAATCTCAAATTCTTGAAGGGACGTTCTGGCGGGAACACACCACCCGTCAGTACCTCAGTCAGGTCACCGGCTTCTCCCGCAACAAAGTCTCATCGCTGGTCAGCAACCTGCTTAGCCACGGTTTTATGCAGGAGGTCGGGCCCCAACCCCACTGGCGTGGCAAGAACCATCACCTCACCCTCAACGCCGGTCTCGGCTACCTCATTGGTGTGGACCTGGGATGGACCTCGGTGACTGTCGCCCTGTCCACCGCGAACATGACCGTCCTTCACTCTCTGAACAAGACGTTGGGCCCTTACCAGGATCAGGACGCGGTGCTCGCCTGCATCACGACGCTGATTGAGCAGGTGCTGGGGCTGCAGGAGATTCAAGCGCACGAGGTGCTCGCGATTGGACTGGGGCTGCCCGCCACAGTGAATATCGAGGGAGGTCTACTCAGCGTCGAGCACTTGCCTCAATGGTCCTACGCCGGTATTCACACCCACCTTTCGCGTGCGTTCGGCGTCCGCGTCTTCCTCGACAATGACGCCAACATCATGGCCTTGGGCGAATTGTGGATCCAGCGTCGCCAACACCCCCAGTCTGAAGTCGAGAACATGATCGTCATCAAAGTCGGGCACGGTATAGGCGCGGGGATCATCGCCAACGGCCAGCTGTACCGCGGCCACGACGGCGCGGCGGGCGACATCGGCCACATCTGTATCGATCCCGAAGGACCCGTGTGCCACTGTGGACGGCGCGGTTGTCTGGAGCGTCTGGCCAGCGCACGGTTCATCGTCGAGGCAGCCCAGCGTCAGGCGGCGCTCAAGGGAAGTTCACTCGGTCAGCGGTTCTTGAGTCCTGACCAGATTCGTTACGAAGCGGTCCTGCACGCCTGCCGGGAGGGAGACCCCGAAGCCCTCGAGATTATTCAGCGCGCCGGAGTGCGGCTGGGAAATGTCATCTCCAATTTCGTCAACTTCTTTAATCCAAGCAAGGTGTTGATTGGCGGCAAGATCGCCCTGGCGGGGCCACTCCTGCTGGCCTCCATCCGACAGACCGTCTACTCGCGGAGTCAGCCGATCTCCTCACGTCACCTCAGTGTGGACTACACCCAGCTCAACGAACGGTCCACCGTTTGCGGTGCGCTCGCGCTTGCGCTCCTCAGCGCGTTTCGGGACGCGGCGAATCCCCAACCCCTCCACTTCCTCCAACCATGACTTCTGAAAGGACGCATATGACCCACTCCACCGTTATCGTCGGCTTCGGCTTCATTGGGAAAGCACATTACGACTGCCTCACCCGCCTGGGTATTCCCGTCACAGGGATTGTCGATCATCCGACGGAGCAGTTGCGCGCGTTCGCGACAGCGCGGGGCCTGCGGCTTTACAGCGACTGGCAGGAAGCGGTCAGCGACCCAGACGTTCAAGTCATCCACAACTGCACTCCGAACGCCCTCCATCAGGTGATCAACACCGCCGCAATCGAGGCTGGCAAGCACATTTTCAGCGAGAAACCCCTCGGCATCGACGCGCAGGAAACGGCACAGCAATGGCAACTCGCACAGCGCAGTGCGGTGAAGCACGCCGTGAACTTCACATACCGCGGCTATCCCCTCGTGCATGAATTGCGCGCGCTCATTCAGCAGGGCACCCTCGGCGAGATCCGGTTCATCCGGGGGCATTACCTGCAAGACTGGCTGCTGTTTCCCACCGACTACACCTGGCGCCTGCACGCCACCCGCGAGGAAACCCGCGCTGTCGCCGACATCGGCTCACACCT
Source organism: Deinococcus hopiensis KR-140 (assembly GCF_900176165.1). Classification (NCBI taxonomy): domain Bacteria; kingdom Thermotogati; phylum Deinococcota; class Deinococci; order Deinococcales; family Deinococcaceae; genus Deinococcus; species Deinococcus hopiensis. The sequence continues at coordinate 170,247 of NZ_FWWU01000001.1, read as the reverse complement.
GGTGGACCTCGCGCGCTTCGTGACCGACCTGAACCCACGCAGCGTCTACGCATCGTTTGAGACGCTCTACGAGGAGCGGTACTACCCCGCAGGGGAAGTCAAAGCCTTTGAAGTGAGCGAAGCCTCCACCGAGACGTACCCGGTCTTCACAGAAGACCACGCCACCCTGCTGATCGATTTCGGCACCGCCAAAGCAAATTTCGAAGTCTCGCAGGTCGCCGCAGGCCACAAGAATGACCTGTTCATCGAAGTGCTCGGCACGCGCGGATCGGCAAGCTGGCACCAGGAGCGTCCCGAGGAGCTGCACCTCGGCTTCCGCGACCAACCCAAGCAGACCATCGTCAAATCCAACCTGCTCTCCCCCGTTGGGCAGTCCTTCATGCACTACCCGGCTGGACACCCCGAGGGGTACCCGGACGCAATGAGCAACGTGATCCGTACGTTCCACGCAAGCCTGAGTGGCGGAGCCTCCCCGTTTGCCACGTTCGAGGACGGACATATTGCCGCTCAGGTGATTGAAGCTGCCGTGCAGAGCCAGGAGGCCATGGCAGCCGTCAAGCTCGGGCAACCTGCTGCAACGCCCTAAGCAGACACCTGATACGGGATAACAATGATCCTCACTCATATGGTTATGAGAGTCATATCTATTTAAGTCGTCCTAGATGTGATCCGTATCCTCGTCATACATCTAGCCATGTACAGAAATCGCTTTGATTCCGTATGATATGGTTCTCGGATACATCCGTTCCATCCCCTCCGCTTCGGTGATTTCATTCTGCCACCGTTTTTCCTGCTCGCTCAGGTTGGCCCGTTATCTCATCTCGGATGGACCGGAATCCTTATGACACGGACTTGGATGGCATTCCCTCGTCAAGGATTTCATCCAAGCGGGGCGAGCAGGAGAGGAACGGGCTCCGGGCGTGGAGATGAAACAGACTTCCGTCCGCTTCAGAAGGGCCGGTTTGCCCAGTCTGCTGCCGAAATCATGGGTGGTTTGGCCATTGAATTCACGTTGAAAAACTGCTCCACTGCCAGGCCTGCTGCGCCGCGTAGCCAGGTATGTAAGGGATCCGGCTGCTCGTCAACGAGGAGTGTGAATGATTGCGCATTCCCAAAGACGTTGCGGCCCAACTCCTCGCGCAGCGGACCGAACACGGCTTCGCCGAGACGGACGGTTTCTCCCGTGATAATCATCAGCTCTGGATTGAACAGCGTGACGATATTCGCGAGGACGCGCCCGTATCGTCGGCCGGCCTCATCGAGCAGTTCCAGCACGCTCTCGTTTCGCTGCGTGACGAGTTCCAGCAGGGCGTCGCCCTCCGGAAGCGTCTGATCTGGGTGGCGCTCCTGCCACTGCGCCAGGATGTTCGGTTCGGAGATGTAGGCCTCCAGGCAGCCGTGACGACCACACGCGCAGAGCCGCCCTTCGGGCTCCACAATCATGTGGCCCAGTTCACCGGCCCCACCCACCGCTCCTCGGAACAGCTTGCCGTCCAGCACGAAGGCCCCACCGATGCCGCTCCCGAACGTCACGACCATGAAGTTGTTGCTCTGCTTGCCGCGGCCGAGCAGACGTTCAGCCGTCGCGAACGCGTTCAGGTCGTTGTCCACCCAGGCGCTGACGCCCAGCCGCTCTTCCAGCATGGAGGTGATCGGCACGTCCGTCCAACCATGCCGGTGCGAGTGGAGGCAAATCCCGCGCGTCACATCGATGATGCCCGCCATTGCCATACCAGCGCCCACCAGGCGCTGCTTTTTAAAATGCACCTGCCCCATCAGGTATTCCAGCGCCACTTCCGCCGTCGCCACCACAGCGCGCGGCGTGCCGTTCGGCAGCGGCAGCACCTGACTCGCCAGGACCTGCAGGCTCAGGTCTGTGATTCCGACCTCGATGGAGTCGACGTTGAGCTTCATCCCGATGGCGTAATGCCCCGCATAATTGACGTCCAGCGGCACCGATCGGCGTGAGGTCTGATCAGAAAGGTCGGGGCGCAGCACGACCAGCCCCTGCTCCAGGAGTTCCGACGCGACGATGGAGATGGCCGCTGCGCTGAGTCCAGACCGTTCCGCGAGGCGGGCCCGGCTCATCGGGCCTTCACGGCGGAGCTCGTTCAGAATCATGGCGCTGTTAATCGCCCGCGCTGTGCGCTGGTCGATCTTCTGGGTACTCATCAGCGCTACTGTATCCCACGAGCTGGAAACGACTCCAGCATTCGCACAACAGATGCCGCGAAGCTGCTGTAAAGAACAGAATTTGTGGGGTCACGCGCCCTGTTCAGGAGGAGAAGCCATGAGGATACCGGCGTGGCGGTGACGTGACGGACGCCTTTGGCCCCCTGAGGTACCAGCGTTCCACCGCTTCAGGTGGCATCGGCCGGGCGAACAGGTAGCCCTGGCCAACATCACAGCCGAGCATCTCAAGGGCATTCCGCTGCGCTTCTGTTTCGATCCCTTCGCCGACCACTTGCGCTCCGAGCAACTGGCCCAGCGAAACGATCATTCCGGTAACCGCCGCGTACCTGGCGTGATCGGGAAGGCACTGAACGAAAGACCGGTCCACCTTCAGCTGACTTACGTCGAGGTGAACCAGCTGGCTTAAGCTTGAAAATCCAGTTCCGAAATCATCCAGCGCGACGCGCACCCCGAGCGTCCTCAGGTGGTTCATCAGCTGAGAAGAGCGCTGCGCTTCCGTGAGCAGGACGCTCTCCGTCACTTCGAGGATCAGCCGTTGTGGCGGTAAACCCGTGTCTTGCAGCACCCGCTCTACAGTGCTGAGAAACGCTGGGAGCTCCCACTGACGCACCGACACATTGACCGACACGTCCCACTCCGGACAACCCGCTTGGCGCCACTGGACGACTTGGCGGCACGCCTGCGCCAGCGTCCATTCCCCAAGTTCAATGATGAGGTCACTTTCCTCTGCCAGTGGAATGAAGCGTTCGGGAGGAACCCAGCTTCCGTCAGGCTGGAGCCAGCGCAACAGGGCTTCCATCCCCACCACTTCTCCCGTACGCAGATCGACTTGAGGCTGATAGTGAACCTGCAGTTCAGCCTGCTTGAGGGCCTGCGACAACCTGCAACGCGCATACAGCTTTTGTTGGGCTGCGCTGGTCATCTGCGCCGTGTAAAAGCAGTACGCATGGTTCCCCCCTGCTTCGGCCTGGTGGAGCGCCGTATCCGCGGTGTTGATCAGCGTCTGTGCGTCCCTTCCGTCTGTGGGAAACAGGCTGATCCCGATGCTGGCCTGAACGCTCAAGGTGTGGCCCTGCACCTCAAACGGCCCGCTCAGCGCCTCAAGCAGGTTCTGGGCAACCTGCGACGCTTCCTGAGCATCGCGCAACGTGGGCAGTAGGATGGCGAACTCGTCCCCACCGAAGCGGGCGACGCAGTCACCGGGACGTACAGCCAATCTCAACTGTCCGGCGACCGCCTGCAGGAGCTCATCTCCCGCTGCGTGACCCAAAGCGTCGTTCACGGTCTTGAACCGTTTGAGGCCCAGCACCAGTACACCCAGAGGACAGTCCTGACGGTCGGCTTGCTGCAATGCCTGCTCCAGGCGATCAAGAACAAGCTGTCGGTTGGGCAGACTGGTCAGGCTGTCGTGGAACGTGACGGAACGGGTGTACTGCTGCATCCTCTGCCACTCCTCAACACCTACGCTCCACTCCAATGCATCGATCACGCTGACCGCCAGGTCCTGGAGCATGGACTGCTCCTCAACAGTGAACCCACGGGGTGGCACGTCATGTACCGCGAAGACACCAATGCGTTGCCCGTCGGAAGTCACCAGGGGCGTCCCTGCATACGCCCGCGCGCCTTCACGTTCCATCACCGGATCCCGCAGCAAGCCGTTCCAGCGCCGAAGGTCCTGCACAGTGAGCACTCCGTCCTGCAGGATGGTTTGGGCGGAGCAGACCTGCCAGCGGTTCATGCCGCAGATATGGACTTCTGGGGTGGAGTTGAGCCAGGTTCGTTTCGCACCCAGGAGGCTGATGCTGACCAGCGGAACGCGAAGCAGGCTTCGGGTGAAACGGGCGATCCGACCGAACTCAAGTTCCGGTAACGAATCGGGCGCCTGATAGCGGTGCAGCGCGCTGAGCAGCGTTGCCCCGGCCGCTGGCTCTGGGCTCTGCATGTCCCTTTTTTCCACCTGTTGCTCCTCAACTGTGAACCTGCGCTTGAGTTTCGCCCGTCTACGTCCTGCTCGCTGAAGGGAAGCGGAGGCTTGGCGTAATGGCAGGAGTCGGTTACGACTGCAGTGGCAAAATTGAGCGTCGGCACCCAGAGCTATTCCCGGTGCTGACGCTCACACATTACTGGCCTATTGCTTGGAGAATTTGACGTCGTCTAAGTACAGGGACTGGTGATGTAGAAGCCGGTTTCCGCCTGGTGGGTGGTGACGGGGACGTTCGAGATCGTTCCCTGCAACCGGAAGGGATTGGTCTGGAGAGCGCGGCTCCGTTCTACATCCCCTTCCTTCTTCACGACCATCAGACCGCTGTCTGCCCCCCCATGGACCGCAACCAGGCCTGCAGGGTGTCGTTCCCGTCGACAAGTCGCGCTTTGACTGGGTTGACGAAGGCTTCGTAAACTGCCGCGCTGGAGGCCGTACCGTTCAGACCGCTGTGCGTTTCCGTGTAGGCCACGTTTGGATGCGTTCTGTTGAGGGCCAAGGCGTTCCAACCGGTGCGGCTGCCATCAACTGTGCGGTTGGGGGTGAGGTGCAGACCGTTGACTCCAGAGGCAATGAACTTGAACCAGTTGACGTTGAAGAGGTAGCCAGCGCCGCCCTTGGCCACGAGGACCAGGTTCTTCACGCCGCTCGCACCGCTTACCGGAGCGCTCACCGTCTGCCAGGTCTGCCAGCCACTGGTGGCGGGAACATTGACTGTGCCGAGCAGGGGACCGGTGGCACTGCCGTCGCGGAACTCCAGGGTGCCGCCGGCCCCTTCGCTGGACACGCGGACCTGCACACTGGCTGCGCCTGTACCGAAGTCCACACCGGTGTACGTCATGGTGTCGTTCGCGTCGATGTAGCCGACGTCTTTCCCCCCGCCCGTGTCGGTGGTGTCCTCCAGCTGCGTTCCGGTCTGGCTGTTGTACGACTCCGCTTCCAACTGGCTGAAGGCGGAACGACTAACGGATTGGCTGAACTTGAACCAGTTGAGGTTGAAGAGGTAGCCAGTGCCGCCCTTGGCCACGAGGACCAGGTTCTTCACACCGCTCGCACCGCTTACCGGAGCGCTCATCGTCTGCCAGGTCTGCCAGCCACCCGTGACAGGAATATTGACTGTGCCGAGCAGGGGGCCGGTGGCGCTGCCGTCATGGAACTCCAGGGTGCCGCCGGCTCCGCCACTGGATACGCGGACCTGCACACTGGCTGCGCCTGTACCGAAGTCCACGCCGGTGTACGTCATGGTGTCGTTCGCGGTGATGAAGGCGACGCTCTGCCCGCCACCCGTGTCGGTGGTGTCCTCCAGCTGCGTTCCGGTCTGGCTGTTGTGCGATTCCGCTTCCAGCTGGTTGAAGGCGGAACGTACGGCGGAACCCTCGCTGAACTTGAACCAGTTGAGGTTGAAGAGGTAGCCAGCGCCGCCCTTGGCCACGAGGACCAGATTCTTCACGCCACTCACACCGCTTACCGGAGCGCTCACCGTCTGCCAGGTCTGCCAGCCACCCGTGGCGGGAACATTGACTGTGCCGAGCAGGGGACCGGTGGCGCTGCCGTCGCGGAACTCCAGGGTGCCGCCGACTCCGCCGCTGGACACGCGGACCTGCACGGTGCCTGCGCCTGTACCGAAGTCTACGCCGGTGTACGTCATGGTGTCGTTCGCATCGATGTAACCGACACTTTGCCCACTGCCGGTGTCCGAGGTGATTTCAATGCCAGTGCCGGTTTGGGCGTTGTGGCGTTCCGCCTCAATTTGCGTGAATGCCGAGCGTTGCGTTGGGGCGGGAGGGGCGGGGTCCTCCGTGAGGGTACCGAGTGCCCACTGCAGGCCCTGACTCAGGTGGCGTTTGAAGTTGGGGTCGCTGTAGATGGCCTTCTGGTGTCCGAGGTTGGTGTACCAGCTGCGGCCGCCGTCGTAGCGTCTGTACCAGGAGATCGGGTGGTTTCCCATGGCGGGCGCCGCTTCCAGGTTGTAGGAGCTCTCATCAATTTTGATAAGTGGGATGATCCCGTCCTGGACGTTCCTGAAGGAATACCACTCGCCCGTGACATTCCAGGGGTTGGGCAGCCCGGCAGTGACTTTGCGGGTCGTGTCGACGTAGAGGGTGCCCTGCTGGTTGTTGTTGGAGGGGTGACCGTTGAAGTACGCGCCGACCAGGCCGTTGTACCAGGGCCAGTCTTGCTCGGTATCAGACGCCGCGTGAATTCCGACGAAGCCTTTGCCAGAGCGGATGTAACCCTCGAACGCAGTCTGTTCCGTGGGGTTCAGGACATCTCCGGTGGTGCTGAGGAAGACAACTCCGTCGTACTTGACGAGGTTGGCACTGGTGAAGTACTCACCGACATCGGACAGTTGAGCGAAGTGCACGCGGTAGCCGTTGTCGATGCCCCATTGCTGCAGCATGGTTTGACCGGTGGGGATGGAATCGTGCGTCCAGCCGGCCGTTTCCGACAGCACAAGGACTTTCTTCGCGTTGGCTTTCTGGAAGTCAAGCCAGTTCACGTTGAAGAGCGCGCCGTTCCCGTGGAACACGAAGTACAGGTTCCGCGTGCCGGCGGTGCGGGCGGCGTCGCTGAGCTGCATGGTCGTGAACCCCCACTCTTGCCAGCCGAGCGGGCTGTAGCTGCCCCGGCCCGCGACGCCAGCCGTTCCGATCAACGGTCCAGTGGGGCTGTCGAGTCGCGCTTCGATGGTGCCGCTCGTCACGGAGTCCGTTGCAACGCGGAACAGAATGGACTCAACGTCCGCGAGGTTGTGGTTGCGGAGCATGATCCAGCTGTTGTTGTTCAGGTAGGAGATGTTCTGTCCACCGCCCGTGTCGCTGGTCGCCTCGCTCTGTATCGCGCTGCCGCCTCCGTCGTCACTGGTGTACCACAGTTCCGCTTCGTGCTTGTTCGGGTTGAACCAGGTGGTCGCGGTGGATTCCAGACCGGACTTGTCGGTGTAGAAGGCTGTCAGTTTGAAGTAGATGTCTTCCGTGGGGTTGATATCGGCTTCGTTGATGGTGTAGGTGCCATTGCAGCCCTGCAGGGTGGCCATGCCGTGCACATGCTCGCCGGGGCGTGTGACGTGCGCGGTTTCGATCTCCACCCGGACGCTGGAACAGGGAATGCTGCCCGTGGCGATGGAGCCGTCTTCTACGTCAGTCACGCTGACGTTCCAGCTGATGGGCGTGCCGTACGTGAGGACCGTTCCGTTTGCAGTGGGTGATGTGAAGTTGACCGTCGGGGCATTCACTCCAGCGTTGATCCGCACGCTGTTGGCTCCCACTGCGCCTTTGCTGTCCCGGACAGTCAGGCGTGCCTGGTATTGACCCGCCGTGTTGTACGTCCAGCTGCCGCTGCTGGCAGTTGAGTCCGTGGTGCCGTTCCCGTCGAAGTCCCAGGCGTAGGTCAGGGCGTCGTTCTGGGGGTCGCTGGTGCCTGCCGAGCTGAAATTCACTGTGAGTGGCAACGCCCCTGTCGTTTTGTCCGCAGCGACGTTCACGACCGGCGGATCATTGGTGCCAAAATTCAGGGCGTACAGTTCGCCGTATTCATTCTGGCTGTCGACCACTCCGCGCGGGTACGCGATGGCGTAGATTCGCTGCGTGCGCGGATCGGTGACCATGTCGATGGTGTTCGCCTTGAGGACTTCGTATCCGACGAGGGTGGGCGCACTCTCTGCGGGGTTGAAGACGTGCAACTGCCTGTTGTTGAAGTCCCAGCCAATGAGCTTGTTCTCGAAAAACGCTGGAAGACGTAACGGGTCGCTGGAGCCTTTGGAGTGGTAGACGAAACCAACCATCTGCCCGGTGTGCCGCTGTGAGAACCACGAGCCCCGAGCCGCGGGCAGCGCGCGGTCGCCAGTATTGTTGGGGGAGTCGTTGATGGGACTGGCAGGGTTGTACGCCTGCCCGTTGGACTGATCGATGTACGCCTGATTCGGACCGATGGCGTACGGCCAGCCGAAGTTACCGGGGGTGGTGGTTCGGTTGACTTCATCCTGCCCCAGGGGGCCTCGGGCAGGATCCGGGTTGTCCGCGTCCGGTCCAAATTCTCCCCAGTACAGGGTGGATTCGTTCGTTGTGGGATTGACATCCACGGTGATGCGGTACGGATTCCTGTTGCCCATCGTGTAGATTTCAGGCCTCTCCGTTGCGCTGCCGGGAAACAGGTTGCCTGCGGGGACCGTGTAGCCGCCGGTCGCGTTGGGACGAATGCGCAGAATCTTCCCGCTGAGGCTGTTGGTATTTGCGGATGTGCGCTGCGCGTCGTAGTATTCGCGGCCTGCTGCTTCTTCCAGGGGTGCAAAAGCCGTGCTGAAAGGATTGGTGTTGTCTCCGGCGGAGATGTACAGGTCTCCGTTCGGCGTGAACTTGATCTGGCCGCCGACGTGACAGCAGAGGGCCCGTTGGGTAGGCCACTCGATGATCATTTTCTCTGAGGTGAGGTCGAGGGTACCGTCGGCTTTCAGAACGAAGCGCGATACGCGGCTCAGGCCGCTATTGGGGTTACTGGAGTTTGCGGTTGGAGGAGAATAACTCAGGTACAACGCCCGGTTCGTATCGAATTGCGGATCCAGGGCAATGCCGAGCAGGCCGTCCTCTAAGGAGGAGAACACGTTGAGCATGCCAAGAACACGGGCCTCACCTGTATCAATGTTGTAGCTGTAGACGTGACCTTTGCGGCCAACCACATAGGCAATGCCTTTGTTGTCGATCTGCATCGCAATGGGGTGAACGAGGTAGTTCGAGATCAACGTTTCTGTACGGAACTCAGAAGCAGCGGGTCCACCGGAGGGTGGCGTGATGGCCTGCGCGCTCAGGCGCGGCCTGGGGTGGTCCTGCGAAGTGTTCGGGGTTGAGGAGGGCGCGCCGGTGACCTCGCCCGGCCCGCGGGCATGATCGTGAGTCTCAGCAGCGGGTGCGTTCAATGGGGGTTGTGGGGCGGTACACGCTGTTAAGGCAAGGGTGGCGGTGAGGAGCAACTTGAATGTCGTGTTGAGTTTCAGCACAGTGTCTGGTGACCTTCCTAGAGTTTGAGGCGAGAGTGCGGAGTCGTGTCGAAGAACCCTGAATAGACGAAATAGATAAGACCTCCGGGGACAAAGAGAGGGTTGGGGTACACGTGTGGCTTGACGGCACAAAGCCACGCTGTGTCAGCTCAGGGCTGACAGAATTCAAGATGGGTTTCGCCTAACATCGTAGGTTGTAGGCATTCAGCTCCCAAGTTCAAACTTTGATCTGAAGTCGTGAAAAGACTACGGATCTCAGACTTTTTTGTCTGCCCGACTTTACTGTGGGAAAATTCAGGAGGAGCCAGGGAGTCCAGCATCGACGATGAAGGTTCTCTGCTCCATTGCGCTCTATCTCACTAAACGGTTGGTCTCGCTTGCCAGTGCTCCACAACCAACTTGGAAGCGGGACGTCGCTACACAGTACAGGGGGTCAGCCAGGGGCGGCGAAACACTACATTGCTCTCCTGCTGCTCTCTGTAGTGCTGCTGGCCACCTCCCCCCTTCTTGTTGAGGGCTGATCTATGAACACAGACCAACGCCGAGCTAAGCGCGACAAGTAATTACGTTAAGCGCGTGTGGCGTTCAGAATGCGGGGGGAAGAGGGCCGTTATAGGGTAGACGTTCAACCTCAAACTTTACAATAATGCTTGAACTCCAACGCTCACAATCCCAGGATAAAACAGCCAACCTAAGACAATTCTCCTCTATCAAGAAGTGGTGTAGTAGGCATCTCAATTCTCAAGCTACCTACTACACCACTTCAGCCACACAAAGATTAAGTTGTAAAACTCTTCAAGGCTTGCCTACCGCCTCTTTTGCTTAGATTATATTACGTTCCAGTTATTACCATCCTTGCGGAATCTAACTATATTTTAAGGAGCCAGTGGAGCTTCTATAGTAAAGCTGGCATCTTCGTTAAATAGGGCAGTGGTCCCAGCAGCTCCGTTGCCTTTTTCAGCGATCCACGCTTCAGTGTTATAGTGACGCAGGTAGTAGGCAGGAAAATTGAATGACTGAAACGAAAGACCGTTTCCTGAGAGCCCAGGCACAGCGCAGAAGGTGGCATCATCATCGAAGGTAGCAGAATTGTTGCTAGTCTCCAGGCGCAGTCTAAAGTCATAGTGTCGTAGGTATTGACCTGGGAAGTTTCTGGATTCAAAAGACACGCAACTGTTGTCCGCTAGCCCTTGCACCACTTTGAACGTAGCATCTTGCCTGTCTGTCGGAGCACTACTATTCGTAATCGACTCTACCCAGCCCAGGTTGTTCCGATGCCGTAGAAAATAATTGCTGAGTCCTGGAGTAGCGGCCTTCAAAGAACTCAAGCCCGTAGGAACATCTACCAAACTGCGGTGCAGCGGGGCAGTTAGGTCAAAGGAGGTATCCTCTTCAAAAAGATTAGGAGTATCCCAGCTGCTGGCTCCACCATTTTTCGCCATATAGAGTGCGAAGTCGTAATGTCTCAGATAGTATCCATCAAGATTTTTAGCCCGGAATGACAGACCTCTTCCGATTTTACCTCCTTCTGGACAGAAAGTGGCGTCGTCCTTGAAGAGCTGGCTGTTGTCGTTAGCGTCGAGTCTAATACGGTAATTAAAGTGTCGCAAATACTGGCCGGGGTGATTGAAAGCCTCAAAGGATACACAGTTGGCATCAGAGAGACCTGCCACCAGTTTAAACGTAGCCTCCTTCTTGTCCAGCAGACTGGAGGTTTTATCGAGGGCAGAGATGATCCCGATCTGATTTTGATGACGAACGTACCAGTTACCAGAAAGGTTGGATGTCAAGGCCTTAAGGGAATGGGTCTCGCCCAGGGGAAGTTTAATCTGTCCTGGAGTAACATTCATAGTAAGTACCGTGACCGAATTTGCCGGGAAGGTGTAATTAAAAGTCTTGCTGGCCGTAAAGGAACCAGCAATTGGAGCGATGGCATTTGGTTGACTAAGGGTGTTAGTTGCCGCACGATTGGTTGAGGAGAGAACTATGCTGCTTCCAGATGCCTGAACAGCAGCTGCACTTGATAAGTCCAGAGTAAGCGTTTTAGACACCGTATTGTTATTGACGACCTTCACAAATAATTTTCCAGTTTGTCGATTTAAGCTACTGGACTGGAAAACGTTCTGCACATCACTGGTAAAGCTAGCAGGAACCACTTCAGTGCCAGTATTACTGGAAAACATCTGCTGGACGTAATAGTTAGGTGAAACGTATGATGTTTCAGCATTAAACTGGATCATGTCCGGTTCCCACTGCGTGTTATTCAAATGCTGAAACAGAGGCGCATAAGCTGATCCCCAAACTACGTCCGAGTTGCGCTCCAGACCTGTCATGAATCCCGCTTCGCCAATAGCGCCGGCCAGACTAGCGCTTCTGTTCGGTTCCGTACCGCCCAACGAGGCGTATTCTCCAACAAATATTTTGGTATTTGTTCGAGGATAGTTGTCATAGTTATGTGAAAAGTCCAACATGGTTTGCGTGGGCAGGTAGTAATGATCATCAATAATATCTGGAGTGCGGTTCATGCTGTCGCGGACAGTGGCGATCAATTTCACATTCGGGTAACGCGCCTTAATAGCGTCGTGGAATACACGGTAGCGGTATTGGACGTAAGATGAAGCACCGTTGTTCAACCAGTCTTCATTACCAATCTCCAAATATTTTAAGTTGAATGGAGCTGGGTGACCTGCTGCTGCCCTTTTCGCGCCCCAAACCGAGGTGGTAGGCCCATTGGCATACTCAAGTGCATCTAAAGCATCCTGCACGTAAGGTGCCAATTCCGATTCAGTGAGGATGTCGTTTCCACCGTCAAGGTGCAGTCCTGCGTAAATACCTAATACGGGCTCGGCCCCGATATCTTCAGCGTATTGAAGATATTCATAAATTCCTAGTCCATCACTGGAGAAATAACCCCAGGCAGAATTAAAGTGTCCTGGACGGTCGATGTTGTCCCCAACAGTTTTTTTCCAATCCCAGTGAGTAGCTCGGTTGGCAGCTTCTATGAAATTGCCTCCAGGAAAACGGAAGAGGCCCGGCTTCAAGGCGGCAACTTTTTCAGCGAGATCGGTGCGCAAGCCGTTCGGGCGACCTTTGTAGGTAGGTGGGAAGAGTGATACCATCTGCAACCAGACTGTGCCAGCGCTTTGAGCGGCTACGACAACGCGGTTCCCAGTACCACTGCCACTGCTGGCCGTAATTGGCAACGTAAATTTCTGCCAAGTGCCGTTTACACCATTGACAGTTCCCCGTCCCAGCACTGTCCCGCTGCTATCTTCAAGACGCACTTCAAGGGTGCTGTTGGTCGTGGACTTTGCCCAGACAGTGGCAGTGTATGTCGTGCCATTCACAACTTTCAGCCCAAAATAGCCACCATTGACCACACCGAACGAACCGCCAGCATTGACATTACTGACGTCCATTCGCAAGGACCTGGCCATGGCGCCAGCATGTTGTGTAGCGTCCAATGAGACGCTCCCAGTGGCATTCTGCGCGAGCGTACTCCAACCGGGGATAGAAGTGGAATTCTCATTGAATGCCCGGTTTTTGACCAACTCTGCATACAAGCCCCCGTCAGCAGCCTGGTTAATATCCTCAAAAAATTGGCCCCACAGATGGCGGCTGATCGCTGGTCCTGGTCGCGACAAATCAATGTTTAACCCATTGTTTATAGCCTGTGAAGTTACAGTAGTAAGTGGGGATGCTGTATTAGAAATAGACCTTGTTTGAACTCCACCGTGGTTCTCGGTAGTAGGCGCGTTCGAGTCGAGTTGTGAGGCGCTACATGCTGTTAAAGCAAGGGTAGCGGTGAGGAGTAGTATGAATGGAGTGTTAAGTTTTAGCATGGTTTCTGGCGACCTTCCTTGAGATGGGGGCGGGGTAACCGAGCCGTGACAATGAACCCTTACTGGGTGAAATAGATAAAACCTCCGGGAATAACAAGAAGGTTGGGCTATGTATGAGGCCTGGCAGCGCAAGACCACGCCGTGCCAGCTTATGGCTGGCAAAATTCAAGATGGGTTCGCCCAACATCGTAGGCTGTAGGCAGTCAGCTCCCAAGTTCAAACTTGGGTCTGAAGTCGTAAAAAGACTTTGTACCGCGAGTAGGGAATGCACCTTCGCGGGATTGTGGTGAAGGAGATCACGACACCCCTACAAGGCCACTTCCACTGTCCTGAGCGTCTTTGGGTGCCTATTTGACTTCAGTAGCCAAGCGGGTGAGCAGTTGCGCTCCCTGGCATCTTGCAGGCATGCTCTCGGGGGTATGACAAAGAGGTTTGTGGTCGGGCCTCAACCGTTCGGCGAGCTTGGAGGGCTCGTGTCGGCAAAGGGTGTGCCGTACCTCACGTCAGATTGACCGGGGCCTTCGAAGACCTTCTCCCCTGCCCTGTTCCCCGTCGCCTTGGTTGCAGTGGTCATCGGGGTGGGGACTTCGCCCTTGCTTCTCTCGCTGTCTACGGGCGCTTCCACGATCGACACATCAAGTCCCTCTCGAAAAGACCCAGCCGATGACCACCCGAGTGCCCGTCTACCCGCTGTACACGCGTTCCAAGCTCACCCGCACCGCGGCCTTCTGACTCTGACCGTGCCGCTCCTGCGGTGCTTCGTCAAGAGCTGGTGCTGCAACCGCCCCAAAGGGTGCTCGACGACCGCCTCCCGTGGTGTCGCTGGAGCAACTGGCGGCGCACGCGCAGCGGATTCGCGAGGCAACGCGGACGGTGCTCTTGGAGGATGCCCACCCCCTCGCGCTGTTCAATGGCCCGAATGCGCTGCAGGTCTCCCCGTTGTGGGAACGCTTGGAGGCCTTGGTGAAGGAACCCCGTCCAGCGTTACAGGAGTGAGCGCAGGGCTCACTGACCTTGCTGTGGTCCGTGACCGGGAAGCGTGTGCAGTTGGATCCGGCTGTGCTGACCCGGGTGGAGCGGGCGGCGAATCAGGTTCGATTGGCCGTGCCCTTGATGCAGGCTTTGAAAGGGAAACAGGTGGACGCGGTAGTGTTTGAGGAGCGTATTGCGCGTCTAGGGGTCGGGCTGCTCACTCGGCGCGGGACCGGGTATGGAGTGTGACAGTAATGGGCAGGCGTTACGGTTTGATCCGAGGACCGGGGAACTGTTGGGAGAGTCTTTACGCCCCGGGCGTCCACCTCCGCTGGAAAAGGGAGCGGTAGCCATAAGGACAGCCTGGACAGTGCGTTAAGAGGCATATGCGGCACCGCTTCAACGCGACGCTGACCAGCAGTGCTGGTGCGCCTGCTGCGCGAGGCCGAGGGCAGGATTCCGATCTCGCGCTGGGACGTCGCTCCGGCAGTGACGGAGAAGACGATTACCAGCTGGTCGTGCAAGCCTGCCCGGTCAACGCATCCGCCACACCGCGTAGCGCCGGCTTGTCGTGGTACCTGCCGTCGAACATCAGTGGCCAGTCGTCGTGCCGGTTATTGAACAGAAACGGAATCAACCAGCTGTTCGGATCGCTCACGCCCCACACCACAAGGCCGCCGCGTTGGCTGGCGGGCACGGTATCCATGTAGGCCTTCACCACCTCGCAATAGCGCTTCTTCTGCGCCAGACCCAGGTCCAGTGTGTACGCCGTCTTGATGTCGCCGGACTGGTAGGCGCTGCCGTACGGGTTGTTGATCGGGATGTCGAGTTCCGAGATCTTGACCTTCAGGCCGCGGTCTACGACCTGCTTCAGCGACGCTTCGATCTGATTCACCGATGGGTAGTCCATAGACACGTGCATCTGGAAGCCCACGCCGTCGATGGGCACGCCGCGTGCCTTGAAGCCGTCGAGCATCGTGGTCAGCGAAGCGAGCTTGTTCGCATCGGACTCCATGTTGTAGTCGTTGTAGTAGAGAAGCGCGTCCGGATCGGCCGCACGCGCCGCGCTGAACGCACGTTCGATGTAGTCGGGGCCCGCGTGCTGGTAGAACAGCGACTGGCGGTAGCCGCCGCCGTCGTTCAGCGCCTCGTTGACGACGTCCCAGCTCTGCACGCGGCCGGCGTAGTGCGACGCGATGTTCTTCACATGATCGTCCAGCATCGCCAGGAAGGCCGCCTTGTCGCCGCTGAAGCTCTTCATGAACGCGGGCACCTGGTAGTCCGAATGCCAGATCAGCGTGTGCGCATGCACGCCGATGCCGTGCGCTGCCGCGTAGTTCACCAGTTCGTCCGCCTGCGCGAAGTCATAGGTGTTCTGGTTCGGGTGCAGGTAGCTCATCTTCATGATGTTGCCCGGCGTGACCTGGCTGAAGTGCTTTTCGACGATCTTCTGTTCCGCCGGCGTGCTCGGTAGGCTGTGGGCTTCGTAGCCGCCGTCGACGCCAACGCCGATGGGGAACGTAGCGAGTGCGCGCAGGCTGGCGACGCCCGCGTCGTAGCAGCCGTTTCCCCCTCCTGCGGCGGTCGACGTGACACCCAGGTCATAGAGGGTGGTGATGGGAGACGTCACCGGCCCTGCCACACGAACGCGGCAGATGGTCGTGCCGTCCACCAGACTGGCGCCCAGGGCTGTGGCGCGGCTTTGCGCTTGACTGACCGTCTCCTCCGGCACCCGTGTCACACGATTGGCTGAGTCCTCGACAACTTCAAAGACCAGCGAGAAGCTATAGGGGTCGTTGATGGGATTTGCTTGCAAAGGCAGCCTCACCGCGAACGTGACGAGGCCATCGTACTGATCCACACCTGGATTGGCGCTTAATGTGCGGCCACTGCCCGTGCGGTTGCGGACCACAAAGCCGTACTGGAAGACATCCCGTACACCTGCTGGCTGCCCGATTCCACTCGCTTCGGCCGTCGTCAATGCCTGGAAGTCTGCCTGTGAGGCGTTTACCGTTGGGATGCCGTTGATCAGGGTCATCCCCACAGTGGGAATAAGTTTTGGAGCCAGGGTAACGTCCGCACCCGACCCGTCGAAGCGTTTGAAGTTGCGGACAGCCGTACCGCTAATCGTTTCCGGGCTGCTCGCGTCCACCGCCACAAAGGTGAGAT
The DNA here is from genome assembly GCF_900176165.1 of Deinococcus hopiensis KR-140. Lineage (NCBI taxonomy): Bacteria > Thermotogati > Deinococcota > Deinococci > Deinococcales > Deinococcaceae > Deinococcus > Deinococcus hopiensis. Next base: position 154,097 of record NZ_FWWU01000001.1, on the reverse strand, counting down.
TGCTGCGGGCGACAGGTGAGGGGACGCCGTCCATTCCAGCGTTACGCACGTTATACGTAGCGTAGAGGTAACGCGTCCCACTTCCTGCAGTGCCAACATCGAAGCTGCCTTTGCTGTTGAACTTAAGTTGCAGTCCCTGTGCCACTTTAGTGAGGGCTTGACCGTTTATGTTGCTGTCCAGACTGCGGACGTTCGAGGCGTACACCTGAGTACCAAGACCCGTAAAGCTCACCTCGACCCGGCCGAGTGAGCGGGGAGTTGTCGGAGTGGTGGAGGAAGGTGGGTATGGCAGAGCCACGGGGGTTTGAGGAGGGGTACAGGCAGAGAGCAGCAGTGACAGCCCCATGGTTGCTAAACCTTGCCTGTGCATTACCAGGTTCCCGCGCTGCTTTTAATGGGATTGGGAAGGCCGAGGCCGGTGAGGCTGACACTTTGAGCGAGCGTGACGGCCTCCCAGGCTCCCAGGACGCTCAAGCGGGGCGCTTCGTAGGGAGGGAGACTGAGAGACAGATCAGGGGAGGCAAGTTTTGGATCGTTGGTCATACAGCAACTCCTTGAATTGTTCCTGCTCAGCGCTCAACTGCACGGTGTACCGGAGAGGGCGGCTCATAGCCAACGACGCCAATTTGAAAAATGCTGTACTGGTGACTCACTTGCCACGGGTGTCGGCATTCAGACCCCTGAAAGATGAGAGAACAGAAACCTGACCTGGTCGAAGTTCCTCTCGACACCCTTGAGCTCGGGAGACCGCTCACCTATGTCCAGTGAGCCACCAGGCATCTTGTTTGGCCTCAATGCGGCGAATGTATGCCGCAACATCTACGCTTTGCTCCCCTGTGCCCTTGGACACTGAAGCTGAGCCGGACGAAGCCAACAGCGGAAGGAGATTTGCTCCTTAAACGAATTCCTCGAGGGGTTCCCAGAACTCACCACCGTAATCGTGGACGTGTGTTCACCCCTGGCCGGTCACCGGCACAGTGTTCTGCTTCGTGTTCCCTCGCGCTTCCTCCACCCATCCCATCACGAGGGCGAGCACGCCGGGAAGCACACACCAGGAGCACACACCTACCTCTACGATCCGGTACGCGTGGCCCAAGATGACCCAGCCGTCCACGGCATTCATCAAGTCCTGCGCGAAGGTAAGTAGCAAGAGCGCGCACACCATGGTCAAGTGCAGCGTCAGGGTGTTGGGCTGCAGCCACGCGAGGCGGGGAAGCTGTTCGGCGAGTCCGTTTACGAACGCTGCCACGAGCAGGGTCATCCAGAGCAAGGTCATCATGAAGCACCTCCTGCCGCGCACTGTGCGGGGGAATGGGGGGACGCTGAATGGGCTGCGTATGAAGTAGAAGGGACGGCGCGGCTGACTGAGGACGAGGACCGTACTGCCCGGACATATGAATTCTGCTATTTACGTACTTGAGCTGTGCTTCCATAGGAACATGAGTGCTATGGAGCATGCAACGCTTCGAGAGCAACTGGGGCTACAGGCCGAGAGGAACTCCCTGGCTTCCACCACCGCTACACCCGAACCGCAATCGCCTGGTGCAAGTCGCTGGGCCGCCATGTTGAATCTGTTTAAAAGTCCTCCGCTATGACTCCACCGACGCACTACTCAGGGTCCATCCGCAGAATATGTTAGTTAAACTCTTTTAACTAATCCGAGAGTAAGGGGCAAGGTTATGAAAAGTCAAGAGGCCTTTAGGCTCGAAAAGATGACTTTTGCCCGGTATAGGCGTCAAGAAGTCGAGAAGTTTGTGGCACCGACGACTTTTAGACGTCATTTGGTTAACTGTGTTAACTTTCTGTTCAAAAATTCACAGATAGAACCTCAGTGCATCACGGAGAATTTATGGCACAAACGGTGCCGCATTGAACCTCTGGCTCTGGGCTTCACGAGTGGGACCGTACTCCCATTCCTCCGCCAGATTGAAGGGCGGTCGCTCCTTCCCTTCTCTGTCCCACAGCACGAAGTGGTTTCAACAGTGCACGGGCCCATAAATGCGGTGCCAAACAGCAAATGCATACTCCTCTGAATTTCCCCGAAGTACAGCTAATGGTCCGATGGAGAGGTACTTCGGGAGTTGAATTGAAGGGGTCCTTTTGGCTTCGCGTTGGGACTTCACTCTCTACGGTGCGGAGGGGAACTTATCTCCCAACTTACTTCCCCAATAGACCACTAATCTCCTTGAGCTGATGTCTCAGCTTCCCGTTGTGCTTGGCTACGCTTTGGTCACCACCGCCATATACGCCAAGCTCGACGTGGAGGTCCGCCTCGAAGCGGCTGACCAAGCCGACTGAACATCAGAAAAATACGTGACGGTGGGGGCCGTATACCGTCATGGTGGAGAGGGGCAGGGAGCGGGACAGATGCGCCCAGCCGCTCCAGCGGTGCCAGGGAAGCCACCGGAGTTTGTTGCAACGACCCCAGTCAGCCTACGTCTTCAAAAACGTACGACCCCAGCTACGTGGCTGCGGGGGCGGCTCCGTCACCAAGGGGATAACTGGGATACTGGGATGGGTTGGACCAGGATGGAGATGGCGTAGCCTGCGAGTGAGCGAGAGCAGACGCGTCCGTACCCGCTCTTTTCCCCTGAACCGTATGGGGAGGGCGGAGGGTCAACAGGCCCTCCGCCCTCCTTCCTCCCCTCAGTTCCAGGCGCAGTGGACGTGGTTCTTATGCCCACCTGTGGGGTCGTGATACGCGTCGAACGTCTGGCTGGGGTCGGACCCCGCCGCAATGCACGCATTGCGTGCCGCCGTGTGCGCACTGTTCGGACTCGACAGGCTGGTGCCGTTCCAGATCCCGATATCAAAGGCCAGCCCCGCGTAATGGTCCGAGTTGGCCGAGTGCTTCCCCCCCGCGATGGACGTGATGTAGATCGTCCCCGTGTTGGCGACCTTCAGCATCCCCTCCAGCATCGACCGTTTCAGCGTGGTCGTCAGCCCGCAGTTCGCGTTGGTCGCGCACCCCCGCTTGACGGGCAGGCCGTTCGAAGTGTCCACCATGTTCTGCTTGGGATTCCCCCCGGTGGTGTCGCTGCTTGTGCCCAGCGTGATGCGGCCATTGCTCAGAATCTGCGAGGCCAGGGTAGCGGTGGTGCCGCCAGTGCCCGTCCCCACGGTGCCACTTCCGTTCACCAGGGCGTGCCAGGTGTTCAGGCCCACGATGCCGTCGGCACCCAGTTCACGCTTCGTCTGGAAGTCGCGCACGGCGGTATCTGTCCCGGAGCCGAAAATTCCATCGACAGTCACGCTGGCGTAGCCGTAACCGCTCCGCAGTTGGTCCTGCACTGCCCGCACCGCGTTGTTGTTGTCGCCCTGACGCACGGTCTTGATCAGGGCTTCCCAGGTGTTGCCCCCCACCACGCCGTCCACCGTCAGCCCTTTGGCCCGCTGAAAGTCGCGCACGCGGGCATCGGTGTCTGTCCCGAAGATTCCGTCGATGCTGACCGTGAGGCCTGCTTCCCGGAGGAGGTACTGCAGGGTGTAGACCTCGCGGCCCGTGTCACCTTGCCGGATGGCTTCCCAGCTGAGTTGGGAGGCGAAGGCGGCAGGGGCCTGCGTAACGAGGGCGATGGTGACGGCGGCAAAGATTCCTGTACGCATAGGAGGCATGCTTCCCGATGCAAGCGTGGAGCACAACCCGGAAGTGCTCAGAGCGGGTTCAGTTCGTGAAGGGAAGTGGATCGGACCCCACTCAGCAGGGGCCGGTGAGAGCCGCCGATGGCCGTTCGAGAAGGCCCGGACTGAGTTCCTCTTGCCCAGTGGAGACATGATGGCCCGCACAGAAAAAGGTGAATTGATCTGGAAAAGCGGAGAATCGTCGCTACGTACGGCATGGACACACCGCCCAGTCGCTCGCGTGCGCCCCTGATGGCTTCTACTCTCCGACTGGACCAGGGCGCCCTCGTCGTGTACAGGGTTCCGCAGGCTGTCTCCGACGTGATGCCATTGGTTCAATTCCCCGTGCTTGTGTCAATGACGTCCCAGCTAATGGGTATCCTGGGCTCTCCTGCCGGCAGCCCTGTTGCCCCATACCCCTCCTCGAGGTCCGTCCGATCCCGCACCATCCCGCGATCTTCCAAGGTGACCTTGGCGGGGAATGCCATCATTCCAGCCATACCAAAAGGGTCGTTGAATACTTTGTGTTCCATGTTCGCGGCATGCATGGGAGGTTTTGCCGCTTCCACCACCCTCGCCGTAAAGGACTCCAGCGGCTCCGGCATATGCTCCGCCTTCACGGCATGCACCGCTTGCTTCAGGTCATAGAGGTCGTACACGCCGATCTCCCGCACCATCAGGCCCCACCTAAACAGGGGGTGGGGTGAAACAGGGCGGCCAGCAGCTCGTTCTCAATGATCTCCGTGATGCTGTCCCCGTGGGTGGTGGCAACAAATTCACCCTTCGCTGAAAGGTGCCGGATGGTGTCTGCTTCCAGCTTGGTCTGCACCTCGTCAATCACGATGATGTGCGCCGAGTTGTTGGCAATGGCCTCCAGCATCACCTCGTGCTGCTTGGCCTTCACTGGCACAAAGTAGCGGTCGGCTTCCCCAATTCCTGGGTGGGGTGTGCGCCCGTCGCCCGCCACTTCGTTTGAGGTGTCCACGATGGTCACGTTGGCGTCGTACTTCTCCGCGATGATGCGGGTCACGTCGCGGAGCAAGGTGCTTTTCCCTTTGCCGGCCAGGCCCATGATGAGCATGGTTGGGTCCTCGTGCAGGCGAGCGCGCAGGACCTCGCCCACACCCACGTAGAAGCGGGCGACGCGGATGTTAAAGCCGTCCGTGCCCCTGCCGTCGGCACTGGGAATCCGGCTGATGCGGTGGCCGGTCCCGTCAATGCCGGTGCGGTTGTCGTCACGGATGTGGTCCAGTCGGGAGCGGAAGTCCGTGAGGTGGCTCTGACCGATCACCAGATGCGGGTACTTGTGCCAGGTGCCATGATGCTTGATCTTCATCTCACGGCCAAACCGGAGCTTGACCTCTTCAGTGTCTGAAATGACGCCTTGCAATACCTCCCGAATATCGGCGGGAAGTATTGCAAGCAGCTTCTGGTAGTCCTTCTGGATTCTCGCTTCGACGGCTTCTCGGGTGAATTCCATTCTCGTTACCGAAGGGGCGTGTCTTTGTTGAGAATGTCCTCCAGCAGCTCATTGGTCAGGCGCTGCTCCTCACGCTGCGAATACTTCAGGTGAAGACTGAGAGAGTAGGCAACGGTGACGAACAGAACGGCTATCCCTTTGGCATCCCAGAACGCAAGGGCAAGGGCAGCAAAGTTCAGGATCGCCAGGAAGATATGGTAGACGTTGAGCTTGAGGCCCGAACGCTTGGCAATCTTCCCGAACATCGTGTTTTCCAAGGTCATATTCGTCATTTCAGCACCTGCTTCAATCGCGTGAAGGCTTCGTATTGGGTAATAAAGTGGGCGGATTTTACACTTTTCTTTAACCAATCTAACAGTTTGTTGATTTCCTGGCTATTCATTCTCCTGATGCTGTTCATCTCAAATTTGCCTAAATCTCTTCCTATCCACCCTTGACCATCAACGATCACTACACCTTCCTTGGAAGGAATTTGCGCCTCGTGAACAGGGACACCTGAAAGGGCCAGGGAAAGGATCGTGCTATCAGGAAGATAATTGTAGTAGGGCACCGTCAAGACTCTAAGATTGGTTTTTCTGATGTAGTCCTGTCGGGTCTGACGTAAGGCATTGGCGAGCGTCTTATCAAAGATGGTTGGTGCGAAAACAAGCACCCGACCCTGGTTTGATTCCAGAATGGCATCAATCATGCTCTGATACTCACCGCTCGCCTGAGCGCCTGCCATTCCTACCAACAGGGGGAGAGAGAAGGTGAGCCTGCGGGCCGTCAGAACCACTGCCACCACTTCTTCTTCCTCCTCTCGGCCTCCTCAAGACTGAGCATGTAGTGAGGCAAGCTTCCTTCCGCAGCGCCATACATCTGGCCTACGATTTCGTAGGATCTGCTCTCTATGGAAGGCTGCTTCTTCAGTTCCTCTACTCCCTCACACACGCCCTCGAAAAACGCCCCAAGAATGGATTCGGAAGGTGCCGATCTGCCACCCGCCTTCGCTTCTTCACCAAACATCCCCTTTCTGATCCCATCCGCCAGGAAGTCCTTCAGGCTCTCCGATCCACTAGGGTCGTCTTTGGGCATTTCCCTCTTCTCCTTTGGTTACTTGCCTTTGATGGTGGCTCCAGCGTACTGGGCGGCACCGCCAAGGATGGTCGTCAGGAACTGAGAAGCCCCAAGGATGAAAGCGATGGCTGCCGCGAAGTAGAAGATGGACAGGACAATTTGAATGATGATGCCTGCAATTCCTGCCATCGCATCCGCGAACACTTTGACCAGAACATTGACGCCAGAGGACAAACCGCCCAGGATGCCACGGAACACTTTCTCTGCAATTCCCGATTTATCCGGGTCAAGGCAGTTCACCATCACGTCCACTTTTTGCCGCGCCGCACATTCCGCCTGTGCCGCCTTAATTTCGGCACTCGCCGTTTGCGACATCTGGGACGCTTGGCCGTTCCCGCTGGTCAACTGGTCAACAATCTGCTCCGTGTAATGCTGAGCAACCTTTGCAGGCTGAATAAATGCCTTGTCAATGGCTGCATACGCCAGGATGGGCATAAACGCGGCAATCATGATCGATCCAAGCGCGGAACCGACACAGCTCCACAGGGGGGTTATCTGCCCCCACATTGTTAGGGCAATCGCCAGAGGAAGCACATACCCAATCGCCAGAATGATGAAGCCGCTAATGGAGATGATGGCGGCATAGAAGACCACAAAGCCGTTCAGGAACATGGCGGCGGACGATATTTTGGCCCCCATCGAACGGATGGCATTGGACCCAACATTTTTCGCCAGTTGGGTCTTCGTGACGGCACCCCCGAGGCCCTTCACGGCGGCTCCAGCGCCCACGGTCGCTACAGCAGAGGCGTTCGCTACGTTGTGCAGCAGGTTCTCGAAGGCCTTGCCGGAGTCGTACACCACGTCATTCAAGGAACCCGCGAACTTCGCATTTGCGCCGTTATACGTTGCGGTCCAGGAGCTGGCGAGGGCTGCGTTAATCGGGCCCACGGCCGAGAGCATCATCGCTACGCCGATGCCCTGCACGATGACTCCCCGCATGCCCGAATTGCTTCCTTTGCCCAGTTCGGCCCAGAGACGAATGAAAAAACCTGCGACGGCGACTCCAGAAGCAGCAGCGTAAACACCGCTGTAGATGCCAGAACCGGCCATCAACTTGTTCATGGTCGCCAACCACTGCACGGGGCTGCCTGCCAGCAAATCGATATTGGCAGCCCAGTCAATCGCGCCCGCCTGACCTGAGAAGGCCAGGAGGATCAGAAGAACAAAGAGTTTCATCGCTCCCTCCTTCCTACTGACCCACAGGAGTCAGGGTGACCTCCTGGTCCTTGATGACGCTCGACAGGTTCGCGTAGGCCCCCTTGATCTCGCCCGCGTACTGACTCGCCAGCAGCTTGTTCTCCAGGGCTTCATTGGCAATCGCTGCGTTGAGTTCGGCCTCATGGCTCATCAGGGCCTCGGTGCGGGCACCGCTCTCCTTCATCAGCTGCATGTTGGTCATGACCTGCTGCTGCACCATCTCGCCGAGCTGGTTCATCAGCGCCACGTTCATGGTCGCTTCCTGGCGCATGGCTTCGCCCGCGAGCTGCACCTGCACCTCGGCCACTTCGCGGGTAGAGAGGGCTGTGCGGGCATCCTTGATGTACCGATCTGTGATGCCTTCCTTGATGCCGGTGCCGATGACGGCGGTGGCATTGTTCATGGCCTGGGCGGTGTTGACCTCCAGGGCCTGCAAGGCTTCGTCCTGCACCTTCTTCGCCTCGTAAGCCTTTTCCAGGCCTGCGGTCGCTTCCATCGAGTCGCGCATCCGGGCCATCTGCTCCGCTGCGGCGAGGACAGGGTTGCTCTTAATGGCGTTGTAGGTCATGCCACCGACCGAACTCGGGTCTTCCCCCTCGTGCAGGCTTTTGCGGCTGTTGAAGGCCATGCCAAAGGACCCGTAGAGCATCTTTCTAAAGTCGGCGTACCCGCCCTCAAGCGCCTTGTTCAGGTTCTCGGTGAAGTTGTTCAGTGCGCCACTCCCGCCACCCGCGTAGCCCAGGAATTTACCTACGTAATCCCCTGCTACGGACCCTGCGAAGCCTTCCCAGTCACCGTTCAGGATGTTCTGGTTGATGTAGCCGTGGATGCTCTGAAGCTGACAGAGCCACTGCATCTTCGCGGCCACATCCTTGTTGTTGAGCTTGATCCCGCCGATCCCCATGTTGGACCCGCCGACGCTACAGGCCTTCTTGAGGATTTCCCCCAGCTCGTTCCAGCCGTTGGCGGCTCCAGCGGCCTCGGCTTTGCCTTGCAGGGAGAACGTCAGCGCGACGATGGCAAACACCGCTGGCCCCCGTCTCAGATGCAGTCTCCTCATATGTGGCTCCCGAATTTGTCTGTGACCAGCTTGCGGACGCCCTCAATGACGTTGCCATTAGCGGCGGCCACATAGCGGTCTTTCTCGGCAACCTCCTGGTTGCCACTGTTGAACACCCAGAGGGCGAGCTTGCTTTCCTGCACCTGAATGATGTCCCCAATCTTCTCGTTGCTGTTCAGCTCACCGGACTGCTGCACCAACAGGGCAAATTCGGAGTATTGGCCCACCACGTTGTTGAGAGTGGGCAGCAGCTCCGCCATGACTTCGGGGAGGCTCAGGACCCGCACCACGTCCTTCGCCACGTCCTTCGAGTACCGCCCGATGAACAGGTGCGAGAAGCTGTCCCGGAGGTCCCCAAAGTATTGGCTGGCCGTTGCGGACTGCGTGCCCATGCCAAAGCTCACCCCGAATGAACGGAAGACGCGCAACATCCGCTTTACGGCATCCAGCTCATCGTCGGTCTGCACCTGGTTCTCGAACTCATCAAAGAAAATGAACTTCTTGACACCACGGGGATAGTTCTTGGCAGTCGTCCACACGACGTTTTTGATGATGTGCTGGCTAATGCGCTTCATCAGCTCGTCGTCCTCGGGAATGCCGTACAGGCTCAGGTAGATCCTCCTCGCGGTGAGCTTCTTGTTGGACTGGCAATCCACGAAAGGAGCAACAGGGCTGGCTCCCAGGGCTTTGCGGAGGCGGACAGCCACACTGCGCGCCGCCTCGATTACGCGCGGCTCCATCTGCCTGCCGCTATCGGTGTAGTTCTCAATCACCGTCAGCATCCGGTAGAGGTCGCTCATCTGGGGGGCGCGCTGCTCGTTCTTGAACTGAACGTAGATCGCCATGATGCCTTCGGTGATCGCCACGTCCTCGTAGCCCTTGTCGCGCAGGTCCCGCGGCGGCTCGACGAAGATCCGAATGAAGGTCATCAGGGAGGCCAGCTTCTCGCCGTCGGGCGCGTCGGCCCCTTCCTCCAGGTCGAACACGTTCAGGCGGGTGTCGGACCCATATCCAAAGGTGATGATCTCCGCGTCCTGAATAGAGCGGAAGAAGTAGCCGAAGTCCTGTTTGGCGTCTGTCACGATCACGGCAGCGTCGGGGTACTTCGCCAGCTCAGCGTTGAGCAGCGACTGCACGAGAACCGTCTTACCGGAGCCGGTGGGCGCGAAAACACAGAAATGCGCGGTTACGGTGTTCTTGGTGAACAGATCGAAGCGGATCAGGGACTTGTCACGGTTCTGGTAGGTGATCGCGCCTTCCTCGAAGCCTTTCCAGGGGGAGACAGGAGGGAAGAGGTCAATGACGTTGTTGGTGTAGGGCTTGAACTCGAACCCGCTGCGGCCCCCGCCGAAGGGGAGCAGCGCGAGGTACTGCGCGTTGGCCTGAAAACCGTAGGTGATTGGCATTCCCCCACGCAGGCGGGTCATGTTGCCGCGCGCCTTGCGCTTCATCGTCTCCAACTCCTGGGCCGTCTGCGCGACGAGGACCACCGATACAGCCGCGTCAAACCGGCTTTCCAGACCTTCGAGCCGTTGGGCCAGCTCGATCTGATCGAGCAGGTTGACGGCCTTGCCGTTGGGAATTACGCCAGGGGATTTGACGCGGGTCCACAGGTCGTTCTTCTTCTTCTCCAGCTCGTTGCTCACGTCGTAGTCGTTCTCACGGGTGGCCTGCACCACCACGTAATAGGTGCCGTGCAGCTCGTCCGTGATCTCTTTGAGGTAGCCCGTCTCCGTGTACTCCGGCAGGCGGCTGAGGCTGAGCACGTCCACGAACCGGTCACCCACGATGAAGTGCTTGGAGTGCAGGTTGTTCCCGGCTGCCGTGGTGAGCTGGCGAATCAAGCTCTGCTGGTCGGGCACGCCGCGCCTCATGCTGTAAATCTCCCGCTCCCCCTGGGGAACGAACTCGGGCGCTTCGGGCCAACTGGGGTTGAGGTAAAAGAAGGCCTCGGTAAACACGTCCTGCCCCGTCATCGCTTCTGCCCGGAAGCCGGAAGCACGCATCTGGGCCACCGTCGCCGCCTGGAGTGCCAGGGCGTTGTTCACGGCAGCGTCCAGCTCGGTGCTGCTGGGCGGCGCGTCCTTGCTAAAGCGGTCCTCGGGGGGAGGCGTGACCGTCACCGTGGCGAAAAACCGCCAGTGCGACACTTCCCCACGGGCAATCTTCGACTCCAGCAGGGCCGCGCGAGCGTGCGTGAGTTCTTTGATGACGGGATCAGGGCAGCTGTTCGCATGACTCCGCGTATCCGCGACATCACCCTCATGGGCGGTCCGCAGACTCGTATACGTGGTCAGCGTTTCCCCATCAGGAACGGCCAGATCAAATACCGCCTTGAGGCGGCTGTTCCGCTTTTGTAGGTTATCGCTCGTAAAATGGATGTGGGTGGGCGGCTCAAAGTAAAACCCGTACATGAGCCGCCCGTCTTTGAGAACCATAATGTTGTTATGGATATCCCAGTAGGGAAGCACCTGAGAAAAAGGAAGCTTCCCATTGCTGGGGCTAGCCTTGGATTTGCTTCCCCGTTTTCCGAACACGTTGTCTCCTCACGTTCTGCCGGACCGTTTGCTTCACGGTCTTCTCGATCTTTGGCATAGAGTGGCCGATCACCATGTCTTTGGTGACGATCAGTGGAACCGGATCAGGGTCCACATCCGCGGTGTAGTAGTCAATCCCATTGAACCACCAGTTAAAGCAGTATTCGGGAAACTTCGGATAAGGCGCGAGCCTTTTCTTGATGGCAAAATTGATGGTCCAGGCGAGAAGGACGGTCACAATCAGGAGGCCAATCCGTAGGGGCGGAAGCGTCGTGATCCGGCTGCCAATCTGCCCGGCCAGATAGAAGGCCATGCCGACGGCGATCAGGTCTGAAGCATCGAGGTAAGAGATGAAGCCAACGCGCCCCGTCGTCATGCAGCAGGCATGGCGCAGGGGGTTGTTGGCTTTCTCTTGAGGGGAGGTCATTAGCAGCCGCCAGCACCGAAGACGGCAGTAGCAATGGTGCCCGCCGACAGAATGACGATGGCCCCAATGGCACCGTTCTTGAGGCCCTGGAAGGCGTTGCCTTCACCCATCAGCTTGTTCCAGCCGAAGACCAGAACGATGACCACACCGGCTGCGCCGAGGAGTTCGGTGGCCTTGAGCTGCTCTGCGAATTTGCAGACCAGGCTGGTGATGCCGCTGAGGTCAATGCCTTCAGCAAAAGCAGCGGAGGCCAGGGCCAGGCACGCCACCATGATGGCGACATTGACGACCCGCTCCTGCACGGCTCCCTGAAAACGTCGTGTGAAGTGGGTGTCGCCCGCCGCCGCAATCCTCATCGTCATATACACTACCTCCAGAAAAGAACGTGACTTTCATAGTCACGACCAGAACATTAGCACGATAAATTTGGCATGGTAGGCTAATCAGCATGACAGATGTAGTCAGTAAGCCGGGAGGGCCACCTGGAGAAATTAGCGCTCCCACGCCATCTCTGGGGGCGAGGCAAGGCACCTGGGAGGGGGTGCTTGCAAAATATGAAGGACGCCTGAACGCCGCAGGGTTCTCGACGGAAGACGTGCCCGACCCACAGGACAGCGAGTTCCCTTCCTTCCTCGCCCAGGTCCAGGTGGCTGACCCCGTGCTGGCTGCCGATCTATCCAGGTCACTCAGGCGACTCAAGGATTACGGCTCTCTTCCTTCAGGCCGCAGCTCCAGGCGCAGAGATCGGAACCGCAGGATTAAACAGAGCGCCCTCATGCGCGAAGAGAACGGCGTCTTCGTCTTCGACAAGAAAAAGGCCCCCATGTATGGGCTGCTGACCCTTGGCCTGATTCTCGGACCACTGATGTACTTCCTCGCTCAACCTGAATTGAAGAACACGGATATCTCGCTGGGGAGCAAAGAAGAAGAGAAGCAAGCTGCGGCCAAAGTCCAGATCAAGAAGCCCGGTGAAGTGAGTGCAGAAGCTTCAGCCGGAGAAGCAACAGGCAAGCCCGGCGCGAAAAAGGCGACTGATCCCCTGGCGAACATTCCGACCGCGAGTGCTGGCGCAATCCAGTCAGCTCGGGAAGGTGCAGCGGAAGGGGCCACGCCCACCCCTGCTTCCAAGACAGAAGCCACACCCGCTGAGGCCCTCAAGGACTTCGGGAAGAAAGCCGCTGAGAAAGGCAACGGCGCAGCGGCAAACGCAGGCCTCCTCGCGCAGCGCCTCGCCACCAAGCCCGAACAACCCACAGCGCCGCCCGTCAGCGCCTCTGACACCTCCAGCCCGGCTCCTGTGGCCTCTCCTCCACGGCAGGCACCCGAGCCGAACGTGTGGGAACCCGTGCGTCAGACCAGCAGTGAGCGGTTCGGGAACTCAATCCCCATGTCCGCGCCCGCCCCGGAGCCTGAACCTACGGCCTGGTCGCCTCCACCCCCGCCGCCCGCACCTGTCACGCCCCCAGCTCCTCCTGCTCCCGTCACCCCACCCGCTCCCCAGCCTGTGGCCGCTCCAGCGCCCACCATGACAGCGTTCAGCACCCCCGCGCCGCAAGCCCGGCCCGCGCAACCTGTTCAGATGGCCCGTGCTGTTCAGCCGCCTGCACCTGCGCGGGTAGCTCCTCCCAAACCAACCCCTAAGCCCGCCGCGGTTGCCAAGCCGAAAGCAGCGAAGACAACGGCCGTGAACGCCTTCAGCAGCGTACCCAAAAATCAACAGGGAGAGGGACAGGCCTTCGGCTCCTCGATTCCCATCCAGCAGGCCACACCTACAGCCGCCTTCGGTTCTTCGGTTCCCATACAGCAGTCCGCTCCAGATCGGCCCGTCACGAGCGGCCTGATCTACGAGCGGGAGAAACCACCCACTCCACCCGTCGCTGAGAACAATGGAACCCCTGCACAAACCCCTGTGGCGAGTACACCCAGCGCGGGCACGCCGGACACGGCCATGCTCGCAGCAGCCTCTGGTCAGTTTGGAGGAGGGTCCGCCATTCCTGCTCCTCCAGCGGCAGCGGGCAATACCCTTCCGGCAGAAACACCCTTCGGCAGCACGGCCACCACCGAGGCCTCGAAGATCGGGGAGACTGGTCCCTTTAAGCCCTTGCAGCAAGTGCCTGGGCATCTCATCACCGCGATCAACACCCTCACGGGCGGCACAGTGCCTGTGGTGGTCGTGACCCGTGATGGTGGGTCGTTCGTCGGCGTGGGGACGATCAATGGGCAACTGGCGCGCGTGGATATGGTGTTCCGCCGTTACATCGACGCGAAAGGCAAGGTCTACGCCGTGGACGCCCTGGCCTACAGCGTTGAGGGGGCAAACCTGACGCAAGGCGTGGCGGCATCCATTGAGCCGGTCGCCCCGACACTGGCGATTGACGCCGCGCAGAACGGCGTGAGTGCGCTTCAGGAAGCCCTGATGGCCGCTCTCAATGCCAAGGGACAGTCTGGAACCAAGATTGCCGTAGGAGACGGCGCAACCATCAGCAGTGACGCGCTGCCGCCCCTGTGGCAAATCCTGGCGGGTGGAGTAGGCAGCACGTTCACCATGCCCAAGAACACGCAGTCCATCAGCCGGGTCGCCAAGGTCCGCAGCAACACCACCATGACGGTGATCGTGGGCCTCGGCGGGGAGATGTAAGGTGCCGATTCCGACGCTCTCCCTCGGGTATGACGGCATGGTGGCTGTACTTCTGGTCTGGTTCGTGATTGCACTCATCGCGGGTCTTTACGGCGCTTATGCCCTCGTTCGCTTCAACAAGCTTCTTCCCCCCTGCATCATCATCTGCACCTGCATGACCGTTGGGGCCTTTCTTTACTTCCCCTCGTACCTTTTGAAAAGCACACTCGTGGCCGTGCCCTATATGCTCTCGCTGTTTGTCTCTGTGTTCCTTGTCCTCAAGAGCATTTCTCAAAGGCTCCTCGGCGTCAGCAAAATTTAGAGACGACAAATGTTTAGGAAGTGGGAGGAGACGAATCTCCTCCCACTTCTTCGGCTCTATTATTGATCTCGGCTGAAGTTTAGGACGGAAGGTAGCTGTGGAGGAGGCGAGCAGGGAGTCGGACATACCGGACGCGCGCCCATCCAACCTTGAGGCGCGCCTTCAATTCCTTCAGTGTCCGTGCACAGAAGTTCCCCAGGACGTTGCGCTTGACATAGGCCCACACCAGTTCAATGGGATTGAGTTCCGGAGCGTACGGCGGGAGATATTGCAGAGACAGCCGTGCTTCACCTGTCGCGAAGGCCGTGACGGCCTTCGATTTGTGGATGCCGGCGTTGTCGAGGACGACCACGACCTCTCCTGGAACGTGCGTCAACACGTGCTGCAGGAAGCGAATCACGTCCGGACTCTTGAACGCGCCGTGTTGCGTGTGTTGCAGGAACTGGCCGGCAGTGGTGAGTGCACCGATAGTCGACACCTTGTCCCAGCTGGCTTTGCCATACACCACGGGCGTGTGGCCGCGCAGCGCCCAGGTGTGCTTCACCGTGCCTTTCAGGCTGAACCCCACCTCATCCAGGAAGACCAGGGTCGCTCCCGCCGTTACTTTTTTTTGATCTCGGGCAGGACGGTCTGAATCCAGGTGGCCACCGCTTCGGGATTCTGTTCCAGCGCGCGTTGATCGGGCTTCTGGCGGGAGAAGCCCAACTGGTGCAGGATTCTCCGCACGTGGTCGCGATGATGCCAGATGTCGAAGTGACGACCGATGACCTCCCGGACGCGCGGGGTCGTCCAGCTCGCGTCGGGGAAGCCATGCACCTGTGCGCCTTCGTTGAGCAGTCGCTTCAGGGTCTCTCGCTGCTCTCCGGAGAGTGCTGGCACTCTCCCCGTGGTGATGGTGGCCTGCAGTGCACCTGGACCCTGGTGCCGCAGGAGGTGCCTCCAGGTGCGCAGAGTACTCATGGAGACACCCAGAAGCTCCGCGAGTTCCTTGCTGCTGTATTGCCCAGTTTCGAGCAGCTTGAGGAAGTGCAGTCGACGTTCTTCAAGTTGAGCTCGCGTCAGGCGAGAGGGCAGCCAACGGTCCGTCATCCACCCATTCTAACGTCCGCAACTTCAGCCGGTATCAATAGACCTCTTGCGAAAGTCGTGGGCTAAGGTGGCAGCGTGGAGCGAGACCGTCTGACACGTACGCTAAGGATGAATCGCAAGCCATTTCGTCGACGCACCGGGGTCTACCCGGAGGCCTTTGCCGAGACGGAAGAGGTGCTGAGGCGACGCGAAGGACGGAAAAAGAAGTCTGGCCGCCCCGCCGCGCTCAGCGTGGCGGAACAACTGCTCAGTCACGCTGGAGTTCTGGCGCGAGTACCGGACCTTCGCGCACTTGGGTGACGACTGGGGCGTGCATGAGCATGGCGTGCACCGCACAGTGGAACGCGTAGAAGCGGCGCTGATCGAAAGTGCGCGGTTCCAGATGCCCAAGAAACGCGTGCTTCAGGAGGCGCAGCCCGTGTACAGCATCGCCCGCGGTTGATGCCTCCGAAGTGCCCTGTGAACGGTCCAAAAAAAGCAGCACGCTTGGTACAGCGGGAAGAAAAAGCGCCACACCCTGAAGTTTCAGTTGCTGATCTGCACCGTGACACAACGCATCCTCAGCACCACCACGAGCGCTGGTAGGGTTCATGACCTGAAGCTGTTGGGTCAGTCAGGCGTCCGTTTTCCTCACCAAACGGCGCTCATTGGAGACGCGGGGTATCAGGGTTTGTGGAGAAGCCACAGGCACGCCATCACCACCCACAAGGCGACGCTCGCGTCGCCTCTATCCACGGAGCAGCGCCAGGAGAACCGTGTCCTGGCGCATACCCGGCAGGGCACCCTACATGTGATCCGTCGCATGAAGATCTTCCCTGTGTTGAAGGGCGTGTACCGACATAGGCGGCGTCGCTTTGCCCTTCGAGTTCAGCTCATCGCGGTGCTGTGCAACCGCACCCAGGCCTGCCAATCATGACTTTCGCAAGAGGTCTATTCATCGCGGCGTAAGTTCGCACTGGTTCTGCCCGTCTTGAGTCATGAGGAACGTGGCCAGCACACGGAACGTCCCACCGTGATTCATACCGATTTATGCCGAGATCAAGAATAAAGCCAACTGCGAAATTCGCAATGACTCCACGATCAACTTTAAACATCCCTCTTCAGGACGATTTGAGCTGGAGAGGGGTGGGCATGGTGGCCGCAGCCTTGTGTGCCTGCATGGCTTTGAGAAACGCCCGAATATGAGGCAAGCCTGCTCGGCCGGGCTTGACGGCTACGCCGATAGAGCGGTACAGCGGATTGGGAAGTGGCAGGGCCACCAGTCCGCTCCGCAGGGGAAGGGTGGCCAGGCGGGGCATCACGGTCAGGCCCAGCCCGTGTTCCACCATGGAGAAGATGACGTCGTCATCCGCGACTTCTAGGGTGCTGTACTTCTGGCCCAGGTGTGCCGAGAGATGCGCCCGAAGAGCGGTGTAGCAATTGGAATTGGGGGGCAGGAGCAGGGGCTGTTCGCGCAGCTCCGACCACTGCATATGACGCTTGCCACGCTGGATGGGAAAGACGGCCCAGTACTCATCGTCGAGGAGGGGCCAGGTCAGCAAATCGTTCGACTCGGTCAGCTGAATCAATCCCACATCCACCTGACCTTCCCGAATGAAGCGCTGCCCGCTCTCACCGTCCAACTCGGCGTCCACGACTCTGACTTCGAGTAGGGGATGAGCAGAACGCAGGAAGCTCAGGATGGGGGCCAGCAGGTGGATGCCCAAGCTCCGGTATGTGGCGACGCTGAGCGTTCCCGTCAGCTGCAGGGCGGCCATATCCTTGACGGCGCGCTCGAGGTCGTCCGCTGCTCCCAGGGCCGTCCGCGCGTAGCTCAGGGCAACGTCGCCCGCATCTGTCAACTGAATACCACTTGGCGTACGGCGAAAGACAGGAGTGCCGAGGGTGCGTTCTAGCCCCTTTACCGCTTCGCTGATGGTGCTTTGCGACATGTTCAGCTCAGCGGCGGCCGCTCCAAACCCGCCAGTCTCAGCTGTCGCCACAAACATGCGGAGCTGAGCCAGGGTCAGGCGAGGATTCATAACCCCACTATAAAGAACGCGGCGTCCAGTCCAATCGGAAAAGACAGGACAAAGGGCAAGGCCATCGGTAGATCCGATCGACGCAAGCATGGAGAACAAGGAGACTGATAGGGGAGTGACACAAGCTCTACGAGAAGGAGGCCTATCCCATGCATCTCGCGCAGGTTAACGTTGCCAAGCTTCACTTCCCATTGGATGCCCCTGAAATCGCTGAGTTTAAAGCGGGACTAGACCCGGTAAATGGACTGGCGGACGCTGCTCCTGGGTTCGTCTGGCGATTGAAAGACGATGCGGGGAATGCCACCGAGGTGGTTTTCGACACCGACCCGTTGCTGATCGTCAATCTCAGCGTCTGGGAGGGGCTCAGCGCCCTCCGGGCCTTTTCCTATTCGGGCTTGCATTTGGACTTTCTGAAACGGCGGCGTGAGTGGTTTCAGCGCTATGCCTCCCCCCACCTCGCCTTGTGGTGGGTGCCTGCGAACAGTACGCCTACCGTAGAAGATGCCCGGGAGCGGCTTGCTCACCTTCACGCCCACGGTCCCACTCCATATGCCTTTACCTTCGCGCATGGGTTTGACCCGGATAGTTCCCGTACGGCGCTGCGATGAACGTCGTGGCTCGTCTTTCAACACGCCTGATTAGGCCTCTTGCGAAAGTCATGATGCGCAGGCTCGGGTGAGATTGCATAGCGCCGCGATGAGCTGAACCCGGAGCGCAACCCGACACCGATGTCGGCACACGCCCTTCAATATGCGGAAGATCTTCATGCGACGAATCACATGCGGTGTGGCCTGCCGGGTATAGGCCAGCACACGGTTCTCCTGGCGCTGCTCAGCAGACAGAGGCGACGCGAGCGTCGCCTTATGGGTGGTGATGGCGTGCGTGTGGCTTCTCCACAAGCCCTGATCCCCAGCATCTCCGAGAATCACCGTTTGGTCAGGAAAACGGACGCCTAACGGACGCAACAGCTTCGGGTCATGAACCGCCCCTGCGCTCGTGGCGGTGCTCAGGATGCGCTGCGTCACGGTGCAGATCAGCAGCTGAAATTTCAGGGTGTGCCGCTTTTTCTTGTCGCTTACCAAGCGCGCTGCTTTTTTGGGTCGTTCACAAGCCACTTCAGCAGCATCGACCGCGACGATGCTGTACACGAGCTGCGCTTCCTGAAACACGCGCTTCTTGGGCAGCTGGAACCGCGCATTTGCGATCAAGGCCGCTTCCACGCGTTCCACCGTGGTTTCGTGCACGCCCCAGTCGTCACCCAGGTGCGCGAAGGTCCGGTACTCGCGCCAGAACTCCAGTGTCCTCAGCAATTGTTCCGCCACGCTGAGCGCGGCGGGACGGCCCGACTTCTTCTTCCGTCCTTCGCGGTGCGTCAACACCTCTTCCATCTCGGCGAAGGTTTCTGGGCAGGCCCCGGTGCGTCGACGAAACTGCTTGCGGTTCATCTTCCGCATGCGTGCCAGACGGTCTCGCTCCACCCTGCCACCTTAGCCCACGACTTTCGTAAGAGGTCTATTGATAACGGCAGAAGTCTGCATAACTGAAGGGAGCCGAGGCGCTTTTCAGGAGATGGCCTGACGGTGGGGAAGAGTGATCCCCTCAACCCGAACCTGAGCCGAGAAAGGATCTTCTCGAAGCGCAAGCTCAACAGACAGGTGGGGGGAGTTACGCCGCTTCCTGGATGAGGCGGCGCACGTACGCCCTGGGAAAGCGCACGCGGTCCCGCAGGCGGTAAGTGCTGATCGAGGCAGCGAGCACCACCTCTCCGGGATGCATGGTGACCAGCTGAGCCGCTTCCCGCACGGAAATGCCCAGAAGGCGCGAGCCGTCATACGCGCGCAGGAACTCAGGAACGGGGTACCCGTAGTCTCCGTATCCGGCGCGGGTGACCGACAACGACAGACACGCCGGAAGGATCCCAAACCTAGGTACAGTGAAGGAGTCCAGCAACACGGCGGCGAATGGAAGCGGGCTCCTCGTGAGGTGTGGCTGACCGGCCGAGAGGGGCCAACTGCACCGGCTGGTGCAGTTGGCCCCTCAGTGACTTCAGGTTCACACGCCAGTCTTCAGGTACTTGCGCTGCTCCGTCACCACCTGCTGCATGGCGGGGGCCGCGTCTCGACTGAAGTACGGGAAGCTGATGAAGGCGTGGGGCATCGCCGGGTAGTCGCGCACCACAACCGGGACGCCCGAGGCACGTAGGGCCTCCGCATACCGGGTGCCGTCGTCACGCAGCGCGTCGTGTCCAGCCATCAGAATCAACGCGGGGGGAAGGCCTGCGTGACTCGGTGCCAGGAGTGGAGAGAGCCGCCAATCGGTTCTGTCTGTGCCTTCGGGGATGTAGAACCGTTCGAACGCTTTCCGATCAGCAGCATTCAGAATGATCTGATCCACATTCTTGCGGCGCGACTCTGAATCGTGGGCCATATCGGTGGCCGGATAGATCAGTGCCTGATGGTGAATGGTTGGACCCCCCTGCTCCTTGGCGAGGAGAGCAAGAACCGCAGCGAGGTTCCCGCCCGCACTCTCTCCCATGACGCCGAGCCGGTCTGAAGCCCCAAGGGAGGCGCTGTTGCTTGCGCACCAGGTCAGGGCATCGAAGCAGTCTTCCACTGCCGCTGGGAAAGGATGGGCGGGCGCCAGCCGGTAGTCCACGGAAACCACCACCGCGTCGAGGTCCGCAGCGACCGTGCTGCTCATCCAGTCCGCCATATCCAGGCTCCCCTGGGCCCAGCCACCTCCGTGAATGGAAAGCACGAGCGGTCTGGCTGCGCCGGAAGAGCGCTCTGGGGTGTAGATGCGGATGGGAATAGGCCCTGCACGTCCAGGAATCGTCCGGTCTTCGTGCTGAACCCCACGACGAGGCCAGCCGGTGATCAGCCGGAAAAGCGGTCCGGACTGCTGCGCACTCGACCTCTGAATCATTTCCTCGGCGGTGATTTCGGAAATGGAGGGACCAGGAGCCTTTTTGAGCAAGGCGTCCAGGATCTTCGTTCTCGGATCGAGGGGGACAGGGGTGCCAACTGGAAGTGACGGGGCACTTCGGCGGGCGTGACGGTACGCCAGGGCACCCAGGAGGACCAGCGCGCCCACCTGGAT
This sequence comes from Deinococcus hopiensis KR-140, assembly GCF_900176165.1. Classification (NCBI taxonomy): domain Bacteria; kingdom Thermotogati; phylum Deinococcota; class Deinococci; order Deinococcales; family Deinococcaceae; genus Deinococcus; species Deinococcus hopiensis. The sequence goes on along the minus strand of NZ_FWWU01000001.1, from coordinate 133,511 downwards.
CAGGCGCGTGGACATTCTCGCTTCTTGACGGGGCGGAAGAAACTGCTTCATGGGACTCCTGACAGAATGGAGATCGGGTGGAGTCCTGGCGCTTCGGGCAAGTCGAGCCTGGTGGGTTGGACCGTTCCAACCCACCAGACCTTGAGTGTCAGGACAGTGCTTTGTCTTAGAGGGTGACGACGAGCTTCCCGCCCGCTCCACCAGTGGCGAGGCGTCCCAGGCCCTCCGCTGCCCGCTCCAGGGGCAGCACGTCGGAAACAACCACCTGGAGCTTGCCAGCAGCGGCCTGCTCAGCCAGCGGGGCCAGCACTTCCCGGACGGGCATGGCCATCACGGAACCACCAGTCAGTCCAGCGGCGCTCAGGGTGGCTTCGTCAGGCACGGCGGCCACACCGGAAACCTTGCCGCCCTGGCGCACGGCACCCAAGGGCACGGCGGAGGGGTCCATGCCGTGCAGGTTGATGAGGGCGTCCACTCCGTCCGGGTAAAGGGCCCGCACCTGGTCGGCCACCGGGCCAGCCGTGTGGTCCACGACCTGGGTTGCGCCCAGGTCTTTCAGGCGAGCAGTGTCGCGCGCCTTCCCTGTCGCAACCACTTTGACGCCGCGGGCAGCGAGCAGCTGCACGACGAAGGAGCCCACCCCACCGGAAGCGCCGTTCACGAGCACGGTCTGTCCAGGCTGCGGGTGGATGGCGTCAATCACCTGGACGGCGGACGCGCCGGCCAGGGGCAGGGCAGCAGCGGTGGTGAAGTCCAGCCCAGCAGGCTTCTTGGTGACGGCGGCAGCGGGGAGCAGTGCGTACTCGGCGAGCGTGCCGGCGGAAATGGGCGGGGCGAGCAGCACGTGGCCCAGCACTTCATCGCCCACCTTGACGTGGTCCACGCCTTCACCGACGGCCTCGACCACACCGGCAGCGTCCCGGCCGATCACCGTAGGGTACTGGTAGGGCAGGCCCCAATGGGCGAGCATGCCGGCAGCGACAGCGTTGTCGATGGGGTTCAGACCAGCCGCCTTGACCCGGATCAGGACGGTGCCTTCGGTGGGCACGGGGGTAGGCACGTCGGAGAGCTGGGGTTGTTCGCCGGCGGCGGGGACGTTCAGGGCGCGCATGGTCTGTTTCTTTTGGGTCACGGGCGAAGGGGTGACGGTGGCGGGAACGGGCGTTGCTGAAGCGGTGGAAGGGGCTTCGGCAGGGACGGGCGTTGCGGGAGCGGTCGAAGGGGAGTCCGCAGCCGCGCGGCGGCGGTTGAGGAACAAGGCGGCGCCGGCAGCGGCAGCAACGAGGAGTGCGAAAGTCAATCTGGACATGGGATCTCCTAGATAGGGAAGAAGGGCGAGGTTTACGAGCTTGTGAGGGCCGCGAGGGCACTCTCGGCGGTGGACGGCGCGGCGCGGAGCAGCACCCGGTTGCCCGAGGGGTCGTGCGTGACGTGGCCTGCGGCTTCCTCACGTACTGCGATCCCCGCAGCGTTGAGCCGGCCCGTGACGGCGGCGAGTTCCGCCTCACTCGACAGCTCAATGGTGTAGTGGTGCAGGCCTTGTGCACCCTGAAGCGGCTTGCGACCGCCCTGGCTGTGCCAAGTGTTGTTGCCCACATGATGGTGGTACCCGCCCGCTCCGGCAAATACCGCGCCCATGTCGTCGAAGCCGATGTCGAAGCCCATGACCGCCTCGTAGAAGGCCCGGGTCGCCCTGGGGTCGCTCATCTTGAGGTGAACGTGTCCCATGCGTGTGCCGATCGGTGCGCCCGTCCAGCCCGCACCCTCCGGCGCGAGGGTGCCGAGCAGGTCCTGGATGTCGATGCCCTTTCTCACAGCAGCGTCCGCGGTGAACTTGCCGTCCTTGAAGGGCCACTGCTCCTGCGGCCAGTCCACGTAAATCTCGATGCCGTTGCCCTCAGGATCGTCGAAGTAGAACGCTTCGTGCGTGAGGTGGTCGGACTGTCCGAGTTGCAACCCGAGTGCGGAGGCATGTTGCAGCCAGCGGGCGAGGTCGGGTCGGGTGGGAAAGGCGATCGCCAGGTGATACAGGCCCGTGGCGTTCACAGGAGGCAGAGGCGCACCAGGAGCGTGACGCAGGGTCACCAGGGGGTGTCCGTCCGCCGTACCCAGCACCGCGCGCGCCGCGTCACGGGCGAGCAGGGTCAGGCCCAGAACTTGGGTGTAGAACTGTACGGTGCGGTCCATCTGACGGACGGTCAGGGCGACTTCGCCGAGGGTGAGCTTCGGGTCGATGGGCGTGACGCGGGCGGGTTGCTGGACGGACTGGGTCATGTCAGGTTTCCTCGATGTTCTGGACGGGCTTAGCGGGACTGGATAGGGGCCTTGCGGGTGCGGCCCCAGGCCACGACGCCAGCGAGGGCGGCCAGGATCAGGTTCATAGGGACCATCATGGCTTCGCCGCGGCTGACGTGGAACGCGGCGGCGAGGACGAGTACGGCCACCAGGCCGAGGGCCGCCAGGGGCGTGAGGTTGGGGCGGATACGGGTGGCAGCGGGCAGGATCAGACCCAGTGCACCGGCGAACTCCGCGAGACCGATAAAGCGTACGAGGGCGGCGGGGACGTCGTTGACCCAGGGCAGGCTCTGGGCGACCTGGGTGAGGGGCATGGCGAGCTTCATCAGGCCGGTCATCAGGAAGGCGGCGGCGAGGAGGACTTGCAGGACCCAGAGGGTGATGTTGAGGGCTTTGCTGGAACGGACGGGGGTGCTGGCCTGGCTGTTGATCGTGGTCATGGTGGTCTCCTGAAGCAGATGAATGGGAGCGAGGGATTAAACGGTATAGAGGTGACTGGTGAGGCCCCAGAGGTGATTGGTGACTGGGCCCTCAGGCGTGGAGGTCACATCAAAGTCTTCTGTTCTTGGACTTCGGGCCGTAGGTTGCAGGGGAGTCGTGGGAGGAAGAATCAGAGAAGCTCCTTGTTGATATGCTAAGTGGTGTAACACCTATTAGGCTTCACTTAAGAGAGGCCTTAGTGGCCCCCCTTCGGTTGCCTGCTGCTTATGTCCCATATATTAGATGTTGCAACATAGAAATGCAAGGGGGTGTCTGCTTCAGGTCAAGGAGTATCCAGAGGAGGTGGTCGCCAGGAATCGTGCTCTACCGTCCCATGTGGCATAGAGATTCGCGGGACGGAGTACGTGGGCATCGCTCCCCCCTTATTAAATAACATCTGGTGTTACGACACCATCTTCCGATTCAGGTGAGGCCTGAGGGTACCGACTCCCGCCTTTTGGAGGACCATCCGTGGAGATCTGAAGCGGCACCAAGCGCGCCTTCCAGGGAAGGCACAGTGCTCACCTGACGAAGCGGGTCTCGACGCTTTAAGGAGGCTTCGCCGTCGCGTTCATCCGGGAAAAGAGGTTCGCGAAGCGCGTCAAGGGATCAAGTGCAAAACACACGGACACCGTACGGTGTCCGTGTGCCGACAAGAACTGAATGGGGCCTCCAGGGTCTCCTCTTCCTCTAACCTTCTGGCGGACCTTGCCCTCCCCCTTCATACGTTGTGCAGGGAAGGCAGACTTCACGTTCTTCTGAAGTGGGATCAGACGGGTGCCCGATCTTGCCCCAATTAAGCGGTCAGAAGGACTTTGTTGCCGGCGGGGTCTGCAATCAGGAATCCATCGGCCTGCTCCTGGGCGGAGGGCACCGTTTGCAGGGCCGCCTTCAGGCGCTCCTGGGTGTCGAACCGGATGGTGTAGTACCGGAGTCCGGCGGTGCCGATCGGTGCCTGCGGCCGACCGCGGGTCTGCCCGGCATTGACTGCGATGCGGTGTCCAAAGGCGCCCCCGGCACCGAGGTCGGCCATGCCGTACTGGGGCAGATACATATTGTCCAGAAAGCCCAGGCCTTTGTAGAACCGGTGGGCCGCCTCCACGTCCGACACATACAGATGCACGTGCCCCACCTTCGTACCGTCAGCCAGGGGCTGGGTCAAGTCGTGGTCAGGCAAAGCCTTCAGTACCGCCTCCACATCCAAGGCGGCCGATGCGGCGCGCACGGTGCCGTCGGTATCGATGGCGACCGGGCCCCGGGGACCGAACTCCAGGCGGGCCATGCGCTCGGGCGTTTCCAGCGTGACTTCCACGGTGATCCCGTCCGGGTCCTCCATGTAGAGGGCTTTGGACATCGTATGGTCCGTGGGCGAGATGGGGTAGCGCTTGGTGATGAGGCGGGCCAACACCCGGGCGAACTCCACTTCATTGGAAGGGTGTATGGCGAGGTGATAGATGCCGCTGTAACCGTTCTTGAAGGGCGTCTTGGCGGTGGCGTGCAGGACAACCAACGTGGTGCTTGCAGTGCCCAACTCGGCTGAGTCGGCGGTCGCGCTGCGCACTTGCAGGCCGATATATGACCGCCAGAATTCCACAGAGCGTTGCAGGTTCGTGACGTCGAGGTGAACGGCGCCGAAGGTGGCAAATTCTTGTCCTGTGAGCTTCTGAGCCTTGTCAGAAGGGATGGCAGTGCTGTTCGTGGTCATGGTGTGCTCCCGGAGGAAGTGAAGGATACTGGAGAGGTCAGGCGGTGCGGAGACGGACGGTGATGCCCCAGGGGTCATTGGCAACGGGGCCTTCGGGCGTGGCCGTCACCTCAAAGCCTTCCGTTTGCAGGCTCTGCACGGTCTGCTCCAACGTGGTTTGATCGGGGAGGATCAGGTCCCAGGTGAGCAGGCGGGCATCGTTCTCGCCGGAGGGGGGGCTACCGGCAGCCCAGGTGTTCAGGCCGATGTGGTGGTGGTAGCCACCGGCGCCGACGAAGAGGCCCGAGGGGGCGATAAAGGACCAGGTGACTTTGGGGAAGCCCAGCCCAGCGTGGTAGAAGCGCTCACCTTCGGCGATGTCACCGATGTAGAAGTGCATGTGGCCGATGGTGGTGCCGTTGGGAAGGCCCGTCCAGGGGCTATCGCCAGCTGAGATTTTCAGGGCTTCCAGGTCGAGGGGATCGCCGCGACCAACGATCTCTCCACCCTCGGTGACTTGCCAATCCTCGCGGGGGCGGTCACGGTACACCTCGATGCTGATGCCGTCAGGGTCCTTGAGGTACGTCGCTTCACTGTAGTGGTGGTCGCCGCTTCCAACGTGCACGCCGAGGTCCAGCGCGTTGCGGACAAAGCGGGCGAGGTCGTCACGGGTCGGGAGCAGCAGGGCGAAGTGGTAAATGCCGAGCCGGCCGCGGTGAGGAGCGTACTTCACGCCCGGCTTTTCGCGCAGCTCCAGAAAGATCTCACCGTCGGGTGTACCGAGGCGGGCGCGGCGCTGGCCATCCACTTCGCTTTGCTCGTGAAGGGTGAGGCCGATGACGCGGGTGTAGTAGTCGACGGACGCGTCGAGGTTGTTGATCTGGAGAGTCACGGTGCTGAGCCGGACAGTACCGGGGAGGGTGTGGTGCGGGGGATTGGCACCGATACGGTCGGCGGAAAGTTGTAGGTAGGGGATTGTGGCGGGAAGAATCATGGGAACTCCTTACAGCGCGTCTAGGTGGTGTGACATCTACAGGGCGGTAACCCAGGCTGTGTTTTGGCCCTTGTGGCCGACTACGTGCTTCCTATGCCACCTATATTAGATGTTGGAACATAGAAAAGCAAGAGGGAATTCCATGCGCCTCCCCAGAGGCGACCACCATAATAGAAAAGCCGTGGCAGGCCTGCTCGTGGTGATAATGCGGTTCCAGGGCGGTAATAAGCCACTGTGAGTGTTGGGGGATGCCTCAGGGATCCCAGACATGCCGCTTTGTCGATCCTTGCTGCCCGCCCTCCAAAGTGGATAAGAAGAGTGGATTGACAAGAGGTGTTACAACTTATAACTTGAATGCAGTAACGAGCCATCATCCAACAAGGAGTCTTCGATGCACATCGCCCTCTGGGTCCTGCAGGCCCTCCTCGCCCTCGTCTTCCTCGGAGCAGGCCTCAACAAACTTGCCAGACCCAAACCTGCTGTAGTGCCACCCGCTATGGGATGGATCAACGATTTCGACGCCAACTCCATCCGCTTGATCGGTCTCGCCGAGGTCCTTGGAGGTCTGGGCCTCCTCCTTCCCGCTGCCTTAGGCATCCTGCCGTGGCTCACCCCAATTGCCGCCCTCGCCCTGGCCGTGCTGATGCTCGGCGCCGCGAACGTCCACGTCAAACGGCGTGAAGCCGCCGCACCAACGCTCGTGCTCGCCATCCTGGCTCTCCTGGTGTTTATCGGCCGTTTCTGGATCGCTCCCTTCTCCTCCTGACCCGCGCAGAGCCTAAGGTTGTGGGTTCCGGCGTTCTCCCCCTGGAGCAGGCGACGGAAGGGCTGGGACCAAGCCCGTCACCCTCAGTCACTCAGACGGACGCTTCCAGGGCTCGGAGACAGGCGCCGTCTTTTCTCGTCCCAGCCAGCTCAGAAGATCATCATGTCCTCGTCCGTTAAGCCCGCCTTTCCCAGAAGTGTCCCGCACTTCAGTACCAGGGTGAAGTTGTGAATGGAACGTCCCCAGAAAGACGGACGTGACTTGGCGAAACGGGCGACTCTACCTGGTGTTGTTCGTCACCTTCATGCTCGCGGGTGCCTCTACGACTACGGGCATTCCCCTTCACGAATGGCTGGGCCTCGTGATTTTCGCGCCGCTGTTCTTCCACGTGATCTGGCGCTGGAAATGGGTGGTGCGTGTGTTCAAGCCGTCCAACCGCAAACGCCCCGGGCAGACGACCTTTGCCAAGTGGTTCAACCTGGCCCTGTTTTTCACGATGCTTCCGATCGGTGGATCTGGTCTGATGATCAGCGGAGCGCTGCTCCCCCTGCTGAGTTGAACCGTCGTTCCCAACAACTTCTGGTTGAGCGTGCACAAGGCGTCAGCCACCCTGACGATCCTCCTTATCGGCGTGCACCTGGCCGTACATTGGTAGCGGATTGCCCAACGCCTCAGGCCGGACCTCACCAGGGAAGCCACCTGATGAACGGCAGGAATCCTGAACTGATCCTGCTGTTCGCGAGGCTGGTGACCACACTGCTGATCTTGGGACTGGGCCACCTGCCACTGGCAGATGCAAGTCGCGCCGTGCTGACAACGCGAGAAGGGCACGCTGGAATGGAACCGTAAGGACAGTTGAGTCTGGCCAGGCCTCTCTTTCTCACCGCCGCTTCAGGTGGATTGACCCTCCTGGTCTTGAAGGGGTGGAACGGCTTGACCCAAAGCAAACGCCGCTCAAGCAGGGTGAGGACGCGCGGTTGTGACCCGTCCTTGGCCTTCCAGGCTCACCGCTGGAGTCAATGTGGTCTATATGGTGACAGGCCTGCCACACTCTCCTATGCCTCTACAGTCAAGAAGACCCAGGCGTCTGGTCCTGCCGTTGATTGATCTCCCACGAGGACGGCCAGCCCAGGGGAGTTGGGCTGACCGTCCTTGAGCCGTCTGAGCTCAGGTCCTAGCTGTTCGCCTCTGCTGCCACCCGCACGAGTTGCGCCGCGGCATCTTCCAATACCAGTCCACCGTGGTAGGTCAGCACCGCCCTCGCCGACTCTTGGGCCAGTTTCTGCACGCTCCTGTGCGCTTCGCCCATGTCCGGCGTCATGCGTGCCGCTGGTCCGTTCAGCTGCCCGCCAGCACTGGTCATCGCATCTCCGGTGATCAATACGCCGTCCTGCTGAACATACAAGCTCAGGTGGCCCACCGTATGCCCAGGAGTGGCGATGACCTTCACGCCGCCGGCAAGGTCAAGCACCTCGTCATCGTGCAGCACTTGAGTGACGTGGGCCTTCGGTGGGTTGGCGAAAACGGCCTGCATTTCAGGAGGCATACTGGCGATCATTTCCGGGGAAGGCTGCTTCTGACCCGGTTTCTCCCCCTGGATGTACGGCACCTCGGTCTCCAGGGCCAGCACTTCAGCGCCCGTGGCCGCGACGATGGCCGGCAGGGAGCCGATGTGGTCGAGATCGTGATGCGTCACGATAATCCGCTTCACATCGGTCCAGCTGAGGCTCAAGGTTTGCAGCGCTGCCTGGAACAGGCCTTCCATCCCTGGAATCCCGGTGTCCACCAGCGTGGCCCCATGGGTCTCGTCCAGGATCAGGGCTGGAAAGATGGTGGTCGGCGTGCCCATCATGACCGCATCGATGGGCAGGGCGTAAACGTGTTCACTCACCTTGATTGGCTCGGCCATGGGCAGAGGCTACCACCGGCTCCCCCAATCCCTGACACCCGTACGCCAATTCGGCAAACTTGTCACGGCGCGCAGGCGAAGGTTCTGCGTGGAGGGTGCCATAGGGTATTGCGTGGGTAGCCGAAAAAGTTTCAGGAAGGCGAAGAGAAGGCCACGCGGGATTGAGCTGCGTGAGGGGAACCACGGGTATATCGCTCACGTTTTCCATTCCTGGGAAACGGGAAACGTCCCCCATCTTCAAGCTTCTGAAAAGTGGGGGACGTTTCCGGTCAGAGGTAGCAGCGGGAACGTGCTCTTGTTCTCCTGCTCCTGACGGGCTTAGCGGGACTGGATAGGGGCCTTGCGGGTGCGGCCCCAGGCCACGACGCCAGCGAGGGCGGCCAGGATCAGGTTCATGGGCACCATCATGGCTTCGCCGCGGCTGACGTGGAACGCAGCGGCGAGGACGAGTACGGCCACCAGGCCGAGGGCCGCCAGGGGCGTGAGGTTGGGCCGGATGCGGGTGGCCGCGGGCAGGATCAGACCCAGGGCACCAGCGAACTCCGCGAGGCCGATGAAGCGCACGAGAGCGGCGGGGACGTCGTTGACCCAGGGCAGGCTCTGGGCGACCTGGGTGAGGGGCATGGCGAGCTTCATCAGGCCGGTCATCAGGAAGGCGGCGGCGAGGAGGACTTGCAGGACCCAGAGGGTGATGTTGAGGGCCTTGCTGGAACGGACGGGGGTGCTGTTGATCGTGGTCATGGTGGTCTCCTGGGTGAGGTCGTGGGTGGGACAATGGTAGAGAATGTGGCGGAATTTACCTGTGATGCTCGTAGGTGGTGTAACACATATATAGCAGAAGTTTAGTATGCGAGGCTATGGTCAAGCTTCTGGGTGGTGCTACACCTGCTCCTCGTGGAGTCATGGCGTCCTCCAATACGGCGGAGGGCGCTCATGTCCTACATATTAGGTGTCCAAACATTAAAATGCAAGGGGGTGGCAGAGGGGTGATAAGCGGTGAGTGTCCAGTAAGCATAAAGAGTGCGCCAACCGTAACCCCCTGATTCTTACGTGAGAGAGCAAGCGAGATTGAATAATTGGGAAGAGGCGTTCGGCCAAATTCGTGTTCTGTAGGGGGGCGAGCCGTTCTTTGAAAGGTCTTGCTGGAGAGGCACTCCTACTGTCTTTGGGAGCATGCCACAGGCGGCGGCTTTTTGCTCGTTCTGTTGGGAGAGTTGACATTCGGAGTAATAACACCTAAAGTCACACCACCGGAAGAACAGCGGACGCTGCACGTGCCCATCTGCTCCAACGAATAGAGTCTCCATGACCAACCCCAAGCCCAATTTCCTCCAACGCCTTTTGTCTCAGCTCTACCCCCGACCGACTTCGCCCGCTATTCCTTCTGTACAGGAGTCCATCATGACGAACCCCAAGATCGCGATCATCATCAGCAGCACCCGCGCCACCCGCTTCGCTGACAAGCCCACCCAGTGGTTCTACAACATCGCTTCCCAGCGCACCGACCTCGACTTCGAGATTGTTGACCTGCGCGATTTTCCCCTGCCCTTCTTCGATGAGGTCGCCTCCAATGCCTGGGCCCCTACCCAGAACCCCATTGGTGTTCAGTGGCAGCAGAAACTCGCCGAATTCGACGGCTACGTCTTCATCACCGCCGAGTACAACCATGCGCCGACCGGCGTGCTGAAGAACGCCCTGGACTACGCCTACCCCGAGTGGAACAAGAAGCCCGCAGCGTTCGTCGGTTACGGCTCCGTCGGTGCAGCCCGCGCCATCGAGCAGTTGCGCCAGATCGCCGTCGAACTTCAGATGGCGCCTATCCGGAGCGGCGTGCACATCATGGGTGCAGATTTCTTCGGTGCGTGGCAGCAGGGTGCAGCCCTGGAAGACATGGCTCACATCCAGCCCAGCGTGCAGGCCTTGCTTGAAGAGCTCGCCTGGTGGACCAAGGCGCTGAAGACCGCGCGCGAAGCGACTGTCGCGGGCGCATAAGGGAGACGAAGGGGGTGGGCTTGGCCCACCCCCTTTCCGTTTTGACAATTGGTGTTGTAACATATATAATTTATGGTATGAGCCCTCTCCAAGACGAACTTCAGCAACGCCGCCCCTTCCGAAGTTTGGAGGAGGAAGCCGCGCTTAACCTTGCCCGCACCATGAGTCTCCTCGAAGATCAGAGCGTTGCCTTCCTTCGCGACCACGGCCTTACGCCCAGCCAGTACAACGTCCTGCGCATCCTCCGGGGTGCGGGCGACGAGGGCCTCGGCCGCAACGAAATCGGTGAGCGAATGATCAGCCGTGCGCCGGACATCACCCGGCTGCTTGACCGTATGGAAGCCGCCGGCCTGGTGCACCGACAGCGCAGCACCACCGACCGCCGCTGCGTCCCCACGGTCATCACCGAAAAGGGCCGCGCCCTGGTCGACGCTCTCGACAAGCCCAACGCTGACATGCAGCACGCCCACTTCGGTCACCTCACCGCAGGGCAGTTGCACACCCTGATCGAAACCCTCACCCAGATCCGCGAACGCATTACCTCTGCCGTTGCCGCGGACTGACCCCAGGAGTCCACCATGATTGCTGTCACCGGCGCCACCGGCCATCTCGGCCGCCTCACCCTCCAAGCTCTCCTTCAACGGGGCGTTCCCGCGAGCAACCTCGTCGCCCTCGTGCGCAACCCTGAGAAAGCTGCAGACCTTGCCGCTCAGGGGATTCAGGTTCGCCAGGCCGACTACCACCAGCCTGAAAGCCTCACTGCGGCGCTTCAGGGCGTTGAGAAACTCCTCCTGGTCTCGACCAGCGACTTCCATGACCGCGCTGGTCAGCACCGCAACGTCGTGGAAGCGGCCAAATCGGCTGGTGTGCGTCTCCTCGCCTACACCAGCATTCTGGGTGCCGACCGCACCCCGATGCTGCTGGCCGGTGACCACAACGCCACGGAAGTCATCATCCGGGAGTCTGGCCTGCCGTACACGTTCCTGCGCAACGGCTGGTACACCGAGAACTACACCGGCACCCTCGCGCAGACCCTGGAGCAGGGTGCGATCCTCGGTGCGGCGGGCGACGGGCACTTCACACCGGCCACCCGTCAGGATTACGCGGAGGCTGCTGCCGCTGTCCTGACAACCGAAGGCCACGAGCACAAGACGTACGAGCTCGGTGGGGACGAAGTCATCACCATGACAGACCTCGCGGCAGAACTCAGTCGTCAAAGCGGAAAGACCGTCACGTACCACAACCTCCCCGCGGAGGAGTACAGCCGAACCCTGGTGGGCTTCGGCGTTCCTGAGGGCATGGCCGGCATCCTGGCCGACTCGGACACCGGCATCGCTCGGGGAGACCTCGCCACGAACAGCGGTGATCTGCGCCGCCTGATTGGCCGCCCCACCACGTCCCTCGCCAACGCGCTCAAAGCAGCCCTGGACGCGTAACGCGAGCTCGAACGCCACAAGCGCATTGAACCGCACCTGCAGAACAAGGTGCGGTTCTTCGTAGCTCTTCGGTTGATGCGACATGCGCGGTGCGCTCCCCCAGTACGACCACGAAGGCGGGGGACACACCGCGTTTCAGGAGGCTTACGCGCCGGTGACCCCACCGCTACAAGGCGCACCGCGCTCAGGTGCCTGCGTGCCTTGCTCGAACTTCGCCAGGAACTTCGCGAGGCGTGGGTCATTCGCATCTGAGGCCCGCAATTGTCGGTTCCACGCGCTGATCACCACCGCTTCCTTGAGGCCTGGGTAGGGTGAGAGCAGCGTATACGTCCGGCCGTCCACCAATTGCTCCAGGGTGCGTCGTTGCGCTTCTGGGAGGTCCGCCCGGTAGGTGATCCATACGGCGCCGTGCTCCAAAGAGTGGACGGCGAGATCGTCCTCAACGGGCTTGGTGTAGACCCCACAGTTCAGCCAGGTCGGGTTGTGCGGCCCACCTACCGGGGGAGATTCAGCGTACTTCACAGGCTCCGTCTGGTGAACGGAGCCCAGATAGCGGTAGCTGGTGACGCCGTCGAGGCGGTTGACGGCGGTCCAGGCGACCGTGCCGCCCACCACGACGGCGAGAAGGCCGCCAACGACCGCGGCCGCACGAATCTTCGCCTGGCGTTGAGCAGCAGCGAGTTTCTCCCTGTTGGTTTTGTTTTTGGAGGATTGACGATTGGATTTTTTGTTGGATGGACTCATAGAGAACCTCAAAGAGAATGGGGCGCGTTGGAGCTGGAGGCCCACTTCCCGTTAGGTTCTGTGGGACGTCACGCCTGAGGGGCCAGGCTCACTCTTCTTGCCCGTCCCGGTGGGATGAGCCGTGGATGGCGGTGTGAGCGAAGCTAAAAGCAGCCAGCGCCAGCACGACCACCCCGATGGCTTCGCCGAGCACCAGCAGGTCGCTGGAGTCCGAGCGCTCGTAGGCCACCGCGAAGAAGCGCACGGCCAGGGCAACGACCACCACGCCAAGCAGTTTGCTTTTGAGTTCGTCGACGCTGGAGATGCGTAACCAGTGGGGCAGATTGGCGATGGCATTCACGAACAGGCCGTATAAGCCGAACCCCACGATCAGCAGGGCGGTGGCGATCAACAGGATGTCGGCCTGTTCGACGGCCGCCAGGACCAGGGTGTGCAGCGATTCCTCCTCGCCCAGATGGTTGAGTTCCTGTGCGGCCAGACGAAAGACACGTACGGCGGCAGACAGGAACAGGAGCGTTGAGAGGGTAATGCTGGACAGTACCCCCAGCACCGCGACGAAACGGAACGGGCCGACGAGGCGGTCGGCTTGCTTCACTGCGTTGGGTTCGGGGGGCGTCATGTTCAATCGTTTTAACGTACCGGGAAGGAGAGCTTCGCGGATATCAACGCGTGAAGGAGGGCCGCGCGGCGTACGTGCCGCACGGCCCTGCTGAATTAACGCCCGTCGATCAGAGGGGAGGGACCCTGGGCGGGGCCGATGTAGCGTTCGATCTGGAAGCGGAAGCGTTCGACGGTGGCGCGGTCACGCATGAAGGCCTGGAAGTCCGTGTGGTCGGTGTTGTATTCCGCCAGAGGCTTCCAACCCTGGGGCGTGGCAACGTCATCGCGGATAGGCCAGAAGGGAGCGTTTGCCTGGAATTCCTTACTGAGCAGGAACGACAGGAACAGTTTCGCTGTCGCGGGATGCTGGGCATCTTTGAAAATGGCGGCTGTCTGCGCCCAAGTCAGGAAGGAATCCGTACGCGGAACGTTGAAGCGCAGGGGCAGGTTGGGTTGGGGGAGAAGGGGGAAAGCGGCGGTAAAGGTCACCGTTCCGGGTTCCTGGAGCAGCGGCTTGATGGGCGTGGCAGAGCCACGCACCCAGCGGACGTCCTGAGCCAGCAACCGATTCATGTACGTCCAGCCGTGCTTCTGAATGATCTTGTAGAACTGGTACAGCACCGCGTCGTCATCGTTGGGGTAGACCAGGACGATCTTGCCCTTCCATTTCGGATCGAGGTAGTCCAGGGCATCAAGGGGCGCTTGATCTGCGGGGGTGGCGGCCACGTTTGAGATGTTTGAGAAGCTGAAGATGAGCATCCCGGTGTAGGCACCGTCAGGGTCCTTGAACTTCGGGGCGATATGGTCCCAGCCGACGGGCTTGTAGGGGAGCAGGGCACCCTCGGACTTCCAGCGGTCGAAGTCGTGGAGCGTCTGGAGTAGGGCCACGTCGGTGTATACGTTCTTGGACGCCAGCTGCTGGTCGATTCGTCCCTCGTGGTACTTGCTGAGGTCGACCGTGATCTTGACGTCTACACCAGGAAAGGCCGATTTGAAGGCCTGAACGGTGCCGTCCTGCTGGTTGAGTTCGTCGCCGCCGGCCAGCACCTGAAGGGTGCCCCCTTCCTTGAGGGCGGCCTGATACAGCTCGGGAATGGTCAGGTTGTCGCTGTCACGTTCCAGGGTGGAAGCCGTTTGGGCGAGGGCGGCCGTGCTGCTCAGTAGAAGGATGGACGTGAGGTGGATCAGAGTGCGGGTCATTGCAGTCTCCTGGAGTGAGGAAAGGGATGGTAGGTGACGGCTAGGTCAACGGATATAGGTCTTGCCGGTGAACTGAGTAGCTGGTCAGGGGAGATTTCAGGACAACTCCTTGTCATGCTTAAAGGTGTTTAAACACCTAAAGTTGAGCAGGAGAAGATTAGGGGAAGGGGTATGTCCCAACAAAAATACCGCTGTATTGCGAACACTTAAGCTCGCGCAACTCCGCTATATAGACTCCTGGGCTTGGATAGGTACCAGAAGCTTCCTCGTGCCCTTGGGTCAGATGTTAGGTGTTTGAACAACAGAATGCAAGAGGGCAGGATGCGATACACCCTGCGAGTCGACCGACGAACGTATCAGGAAGGCCTAGATCCAGTTGTCGGCGTAACGGAGTCCAGGCTATAGCCGAGCAACTTCTCTCACCCCTCTTCGCCTGGCAGAAGGTCAAGGCCACTCGGAAGGGTCGAATACCTCAGGTGGTACGCCAGCCGCTACGAGCCGCTGTGGGTATGCCTGGGAAGTTAAAACCTCAACACTCATCCAGCCGGGTGCAAACCACCGAGGTTGTAACGTCTAGACTCTTGAGAATGAACCTTGAGGAATTGATCGTGTTGGCACGGGAGCAGGAACGCCTGACCATTGAATTTCAGGACCTGATGAAGCGCCTGGAGCAGCATCCCGCATTGGGGCTTATCGATCCCTCCACCTCAGATATTTTCCAATCTCTGGAACACAGCCGTGTTGTAAGTCAAGAAGCAATCGAGCAACGAAATCAAATGGGGTCAATATTGCAAGACTTCAACACCCGCTTGAGCGCGAATGTGAAGTACTTGCAGCGCGTTCTCAAGGAGTTCGAAGACGACGAACTTTAAGTGAACGTCAATGCTGAGGGCGCGTGCATAACCGGTAGGGCCCACTGGAGAAGCGAGCCACCTCGCTCGACAGCTCAGATAGCTGTCAATACGGACAAGCCGTGAGGGTGAGAAACAAACGAAGAAGGCGACCCGGAGGCCGCCTTGATTTCTCCAATATAGGCTGGTATTCAGGCTTTGTCAAATCATGCAGCCGGATCTGCGAGTGGCAACTTTTGTCTGTTCATGACGCGTTCAACCTGTACGGCATTCCAGGGCCATTCAACGAATTGCCGTCCAAGTGGTGGACAACCTCGCCGGTCAGCAGGGGCAGGCTAAGACTTCAGCCACCACCCGGCGGTGGACGCGAATACGTGGCCGTGTCGCAGGGTTCGCGAGCATCTTGCGCTCCTCGTCGTCCGGGCCGTCGTGGGTCCATCCTCGGTCCTCACGGTAGGGTAGGCCGCATCCAGCAGATCAGCAATCTCAATGGCAGACAAATCAGCAGGGCGCATAGAACCAGAGTAAAGGACGCCTCCCCACAAAAGGGATGCGCCCTTTCAAGAGAAGCCGACGCCTCACGACTCTTGCGTAAAAGCCTTCGGACTGAAATTGAACAACTTGAATTTTTCGGGATCGAGTGCCAACTTCTTCCGACCCGGCTCAGGTTCGTAAAAAGCGTCCCTGAGTCTAATCATTTCAATCTTGTCCGCATCATAGCAGTAGACGTGCATTTCGCTGAACTCGTTACTCAGCACTTCTTTTGCATAAAGCCGACGAATGCCAACCCTAGTGTATCCGTCTTGTTTCGCAAGAACGAGGACTTTCTTGCCATTTTCATAGTAAACGACAGAATTTCGCCTCTCATTAACGCTGGTCTCATATCCCTTCTTTGTCAAATCCTTCTCAACTTGCCGAAGAAAGACTGCATTTATTAGGCTCTCTTCACTGGGAATGTAGCCACTGGAATGCCCAACCATGATTCTGCCTTTATGAGCGAGATAGGCGATTTTCCCTATCTCCGTTTCCATAATCCGAATGAAGTTTCTTGCTATTGCTATGTCTACTAAGTCTTCACTATGAACAGACCTGGCCTCGAATTCTAGCATTGCGCCGTGTCTATCAATGTCTTTGAGCAGACTCTCCAATTTCTCGGTATCCATTCCTGCGGCTCCTTTAAGTCTAGGTATCATAACGGAAGGCCAAGAGGCTGCCCCTTCTTCCGTGAAAGGTTGCTGTCCACCCCAGCCACTTCAGGCCAGGAGAAAGGCGTACCCCTGTGGTACGCCCAGAAACACGCTGCGCGCACAGCGTTCAATACCGCTTCGCCACCCCCCAGTATTGGCTCAGGAGTCCCATCACGGCGGCCACCTGCTTCGGGTCCTGCATGATCTGGAAGCCGTTGCGGTTGGGGAAGATCACCGGCCCGCCCTCGACCACAATCATGCTGCTGGTGAAGTTGGCCTTCAGGGCGTACACTGCTGCCCCTGCCGCTTTGAGGGGTCGCATGTTCTGCACCACACCCTGCGCGGTGAGGACCCGGACCTGAATGCTGCGGTTTTGCGCGAGCTGCAAGATGCCCCGCTGAAACTCCACGTTCCCAAAGGTGGTGCCGTACATCTCCACCTTGCCCCTCAGCAGGCCCAGGACGGCCCTGGTGTCAGTGGTGTTCACCAGATTGGCGGACGCAGGAGCGGCAGACGCCACGGGAACGAAGGCCAGCAGCAGAGCAAGGGGAAGGCGTCTCATTTGAACATTCCTTTGTACTGAGTGGGCGGGGTTCCGGCCACGCGAGGCAGGGGATACCCCTCGCCCACACTGTTCCAGGTGAAGTGTGTCTGGAGGCCCACGTAAGGCAGGCCCGCCGTGTACTCCTTGATGAGGATGGGGGCAGGCATCGGCACGGGAACGAGGCTCGGCAGGTAAACATTGAAGCCGGACGCCATGTAAATCATCTGCCGGAGAGGCTTGGCGCTTCCCTTCTCCGGCAGCAACAGTTTGTTCATCCTCGTCCATGCGCTAAAGATGTTCGTGTACCCAAACCGCTCATACACCGGCTGAGCCCTGACTGGGAAGGTGCGCTTGAACTCTTCGAGCTGCCACACCCCAGGCGGGTTCTGCAACGAGTCCTTGGCGTTCGGCAGCAGGTGGGCGCGCAGGGGCAGCGTGACCTTGTTGCTCGTCAGCCCCTGCGTGTAATAGACCGGAGCGGTCAGCCCGAAGATGCCGCCCAGCTTCCCGCCCGCCTCATTCCCCTTGTTCAGCACCGCGTGGGGATCGGGGTTGAGGTTCTGGGTTGGCGCGATCAACGCCCCGCTGAGCATGTTGCTCCAGAGCAGCGGGTAAAACTTCCCCGTGGGCTTCACCGCCTTCAGCACGTCCTCCTGGTACTCCTTCTGGTAGTCCAGCTCAGCCTTCTTCGTCGCCTTTGCAACCCGCTGGAGTGCAGCGTTGTAGTCGAAGTGGAGGGGCTTCGGGGCCGCAGGATTTAACGTCTCCTGGGTGCCCTCGATGCAGAACAGCTTGGCTCCACCCGCGTAGATACACGTCCCTGGAATGGAGATGGGCACGAAGTCCAGAGTGTAGTCCTGGCAGTAATCCTTGTTGGGAACGTTGGGCAGGATCAGGTACGAGTCCATGAAGAGGTCGTCTTTGACCGCCTGGCTGGGCATCTTCCCGTCCAGTTGCTTCGGGTACATGCCCTTTTCGACGTTGATGACGACTTCGGGCTTGTTGGCCTCCTGATTGCGACCCCAGTCCACCAGGCAGTGCGTGAAGTACATCGCGGGGTTGTTCAGCTCCAGCAGTGCGCGCCAGTAGTAGCGGTCCTCGAAGCGTTGCCAGGACTGCCGGAGGTCCTTGCCTACCCTGACCGTCTCGTCCTCCATGCTGTACGGTGCCCGGTACTCGTACTCGTAGTCCTGGCAGATTTCCCGCTCGCTGGGCGGCTTCACCTTGTTCCTTTCAAGGCACTTCCGGTAGGCGCTCAGGGCGTCTGAGCTGATAAACGAAGCGTAGGGGATGGGACCCAACGCACTCGTGTTGAAGATGGAATTGCGTTTGGAATAGTCCGGCGTGTCGTCGTCTGCCCTGGCAAACGCGCTCCCACCCGCTGTACAGAGCAGCAGGCCGCAGAGAAGGGCTGTGCGCCTCATTTCAGCATGACTCCCAGGAACCTCTTCTGACCAAGATGGTTGGTGCCCGTGTCCTTCTCCTGAAGGGCAAACATCAGGATTTTGGCCCCCTTCTTGTTGATCTCGCTCCTTGGAATGCGGATGCTCCCCGTCATAGGGGCGCTCGTGCTGAGTGGGGCCATCCGCGGCTGTCCACGCTCCAGCGAAGCGGAGGACACATCGTCCCGGATGCGGAGGTTCACGGCTTGGTTGTCGAACAGGTAGAGGGTCCGGTCCTTGGCCTGGGTCTGAGAGATGGTGTAGTTCACCGTCACCATGTCCCCCGCTGTGCTGTCCACCCTGGCTTCGACTTTGAGGCCATCATTCGAGCCGTAGAAGGTCGTGGGCTTGGCTCTCGGAGCAGGCTTGGGGGCAGCGGGCTTGACGGGCGCAGGTTTAGGCGTGGTTGCCAGGATCGGAGCGGGCTTCGCTGCAACCGGCTTCATCGCAACTGGCTTCACCACCGCAGGCTTTGCAACAACTGGCTTCGGGGCAGCCTTGACCGGAGCGGGTTTGGAGGCTGTCACGACTACTGACCGGCGAGCCGGAACTGGGGCAGGCTTAGGCGCAGGCGTGGCGTCCCGGATGGTGTATGCCAGGACGCCACTCGGCTTCTTCGTCAAGTCCACCAGCAACTTGAGGATCACGGGGTCGCGGGAGCCACCGCCAGGCTTGGGGGCCTCATCCGCAGGGGTCAGAAGCCGAACATTGAGGTTTGCCGTCCCCCCTTGCCTGATCACGTCCAGGTACACCACCATGCCGTCGTACTGGTCAATGGTGGCCATGAGGGCACTCTGCTTCGCGGCATTGACGCCGACGCTCTGGACTTTGCGCGGAAAAACAATCGAAATCTGATACTCGCTACTCGCCACCACCTTGACCACTTTGTTGTTCATCAGGTCTGCCGTGCTGAATACGGTTTGCACCCCCGTCTTCACGACGGGGGCGTTGGAGGCGACAGCGCTGGTTTTCGCCGCCCCAGAAGCCAGGGAGGAAGTTAGAAGCACCAGACCCACAAGTATCCTACACGTCATACCAGAAAAATAACATGAATATACAGGTTATTGGTACTAAATCCCCATAGAAAGTGACTGAGTTAAAGATGGGGCTTAGAAGCGCAGTCGGCTCCGGTCCGCGGCAGGTTTCGGCTCTGGGGCCGCTGGAGCTTCCCCTGCTCCCCCGAGGTCTAGGGGCGCAGCACCAGGGGCAACCGGCGGTGCGGCTTGGGGAGGTGAAGTGGGAGCAGCAGGCGCGGGGGCAGCAGGCGTAGGGGCCTGCTCCGTCTGCGGTGCCGTGACCTGGGGAGTCAGCGGTCGTGATGGCTCAGGCAGTGCCGCAACGGGCGTCTTCTTGTCGTTCTCTACTGCGGCCTGAGCGGGCTGTACTTGAACAGGTCGCGCTGGTGGTTGCGGTGGTGGAAGCTGCTGAGCTTCCTTGTACTCACGGAAGCGCCACGGCTCCAACCTGTACGCCAGGATCGGCGGCAGATTGTTGGTCAGCACGACGCTCTGCCCCACTTCCAACATGGCGAACTCCGAGGCTGAGATCAGCTCTTTCTCCGTCAACCGAACATTGCTGTTCAACTCGTGCTGATGTTCGCCTTTGGCGATGCCCCGGTCTTCCACCATGTACTTCCCACACGACGCCGCGACGAACGACGAGGTGCCCTCTTTGTCCACCTCTGATCTGTCTACGGCGGGAAGAAAGACCTTCGTGTGGATGTTCTCCATGATGGAGGTCTTCCCTTCCTTCCCCCAGATGTCCGTGATCTGCGCGATGGACTGCACGTACACGCACATGTAAATGCCGCGTCCGGCCACGGTTGCGGCGTACTCCGGAAGCAGGTTGGGCCTGGCCCTAAACGCCTCGTCGAACACGGCCAGAAGTTTCTGACCCTTCAGGTTCTTGTCCAGGTCGTACTGCCGCATGATGCTGCGGAAGATCGCGTCAATCACGAGGTTAAAGAGCGGCAAGTTGAGCGCCAATTCCGACTCGCGGAACACGAGATAAACGGTTGTCCTCTCGCGCATCAGGTCAGCGGCCACGAAGTCACTGCCGCCCGTCATGTGCATGACACCTTCGGTGGTCAGGTAGCTGGCCGCCGTGATGAGACGCTGCCAGGAGTTGTTGAGAAAACGGTCTCCCGATGCGGCGTCCCAATCCATCTTGTCGGGGTCTTTGGACAGGAATGCGTTGAGCCATTTCGTGATTTGCGGATGCCCGAGCTTGTGGAGTGTGATGGCGGCTCCGGGCAGTCCTTGCGGGTGGTACAGCATCGCGTCCAGCGTGGGAATAACGGGGAATCCCTGCACCTTTGCGGCCTTGATGATCGCGGCCAATGCCGAGCTGGCACGCTGGGCGAAAATGGCGTTATCTCCGTCCGAATCTGGATTCATGAACGCGAGTGCCGCCGAGAAGATCTGCTCGTCGGTCTCCAGCTCTAAGAAGGGGTCATATTGGTGACTCTTCTCTCCGCTCGACGGGTTGATGATGAAGACTTGTTGCCCCAGGACCTCCTCTCTGTAGCCTGCCGTCTGCTCTGCGATCTCCCCTTTGATATCGACGACAATGGCCGATCCTTCCCAGTGATACAGATTGCTGGCAATGCTCAGACCTTTGCCGCTTCTGCTCGGTCCGATCCACAGGAAGTGTCCTATTTCCTTCTTCCCTGCGAGGCCCGGACGCACGGCTAAGGGCTGCTTGTACGCGAAGCCGAGAAGGACGCCATCTCCTTCCAGTACGTTGCGTGTCAGCGGCCTGATCTCCTGTGGCGTAGCGAAGTGTGCGTTGTACCGAACTTGCTGTTTGGAGTCTTTGAAGGCGTAGACGAATACACCTCCAAGAATCAGGGTTGCGAGGGCCAGTGCAGGCTGCTGACTGAGCAGGAGATACGCGACGACCCAGAACACGCCCAGCGCCAACAGGTAACGCATGAAGAAGCGGCTGTAGTTGACGATCATAGGGTTCTCCCCGGCGCGCGAGGTGACTTGACTTTCGACTCTTCCACACGCGCGGAGTTGATCCGAACATCGCGCATTGCGACGACTTCAGGACGCCAGTACATCCCGAAGAACGTGCAGATGAGACCGAAGGTCAGACAGCCCAGATAGAGGCTTTTGATGAGGAGTGACGCGGACCAGGAGAACAGGATTGTTTTCCAACATGATGACGCCTGTACGCACGTCGTCCAGAACTGTATCCCTGCCCCTTTCCTCACCGATTCGTGCGACTGCTCGTACACCTTCACAAACTGCTGTACGGCGCGTTGAAAGTCAGGTTGCATACTTGTGAGGATCAGGAAGAGAAACGCGAGACACGAGAGGATTCCGAGCCATTTCACGGCAACGGGCCTCATGTCGACGTACATGGTCTGGAACCGCATCACATCACCTCTGATTTCCGTTTAACTTCCGAACTGAAGATCAACTTGTGTTGAGCGTTTCGGTGTGTCGTCCGCTGCGGTGTTCTCGATCTCTTTGCCGCCGCCACCTTTCGGTGTGCTGCTTACGTCCTGTACGTCCCTCTTCAAGCCGTACTCGACCTTGAGCATGAGGTCTTGCTCACGGTCTCCTACACGTCTCATCTCCTCCAATTGGGGAACGGTCAGTGGTCTATTCGTCGGCACAAGAACGTGGGCATGAGGGTTCTGCGTGTGGCCTTCTTTTCCTGCATGGACCACCAGCATGTAACTGTCGATCTTGCTCTGTTCGAGCACGTTCCGCGCCCACCTCTCCGTCTCTAAGCGCGTCATGTCCTGGTTGCCACTACTCAACACAAGTGTGTGCAGATATTGCCCTTTGGACGCCTCCAATTCTTTGCTGAGTTGCTGCCTGGCCTGCTCTCCATCACGCTCCAGTCGGTAACGTCCTTCGGCAGTCAAGATTTCTCTGTCCATACGTTGCATGTCGCGGTCAGGACGACCTGCAAAGTAGTCCAGGCTGCTCATGCCTGCGGCGGCTTTCCCCGATGCCGACGACACACGGCGGTAACGGGCCTTAACGACCGTGGCCATCCTGTTCGCCTTCACCTTCAGGTGGTATCAGCGCACGCCAGTCCCCAATACCGCGAATGTCCTCCCGGAGGTCGTCATACGCGGCGTCCCAGTTGATGCTTTCCAGCTCTTTGATGAACGCTTTGCTCTGCGGTGCGGGGAACACCATCGCGGCTTCGATGAGGCGGCGTGCGGTGCCCGCTTCCATGTAATTGCGGACCATCATCTCCATGATTCGGTCCAGGAAGCGGTTGCACTCTGCGCGCACGGCCCGGCGCACCAGCGGTATCAGGACTTCCTCGCCAGCTTCGGCTTCCCGTTGATAGAAGGCTCGCGTGAGGAGCGTTCCCGCATACTCGGTGAGAGGGATACCGACAGCGACGCTCCTTGCCTGAAGAAGGTCGGCGTCTTCTTTGCTGACCCTCACCTGTACTTTCACGGTGTTCGAGGGTGCTTTAGGCATCTGCCCCTCGATGGCTTCTTCGGTCTGAGGACACCGGTGCTCTCCGTGTGATCTGCGCTGTCATGTGAGGCTTGATTTGCACGTCATCTGCGAGGTGATATTGACGGAATCTGCAAAAAATAACAGATTCCGTAAAAGCCTTGTGTGGCACAGCATTTTTGGGTATCGGAATCAGATTCTTATCCTGCCGCTTTGGAGGAAATGCGTCGAGAAGGCAAAATTTTCCCTGGCCGCCCTCTTCCAACTTGGGATGACAGACCTGCTTGTCTCCCCCCCTGTTGGTGGCCCCTTCCAAGCTCAGAATGAAGCCTCCCATTTGAAGGTCTGCTCTCGCCGAGTGCCGAGGCATTTATTCCGCTTCCGTTTCCGCTCTGGGCTGCCTTGCCTTCTGAGGTGTTGCGGGTGCTGGCTGGGCTTCCTGTAGCGTCTCCGTTTTGAGTTTCGCGGGTCCAGCTTTGGGCTTGACTCGGCCTTTGCGCCTCTTCAATTCCTGGCGGAAGGCTTTAGCCTTGGCTCTGAAGTCCACCTTGCCTGTCACCACGTCATCGCTATGCACTGCCAGGCCTCGCCCCTTCCGCTTCAAGGCCAACGCCCGGACCGTCACCTCATGCCAGTCCTCAAAGGCTGGGCTGGCATCGAACGTCAGGTCCCGCTGCACTCTCTTCTTGATGTTGAAGGTCGCCTCGTTCGGCACCGCGTCAATTGTCTCGGCTTCCACCGCTGCGAGGAACAGCTTGAGATACCCCAGGCGATGGTCCTCGCCCACCGACGCGATGACCTCTGACAGTTTCCGGTATTGGATTTGCGTCATGGTTAATTTGTATCACGTTATGAATGACCGCGATATTTGTATCGGATATATGTCATGTGGCCACACTGACCAAACAGACCGCTTGTCGGGCTGTGGTCGTCACGAGCTGGGCCACTCTTCGGCCCCTCTGGTTCGCCGCTTCGGGCGAGTGTCCGCTTCCCGCCTTCACATCACCGTCCGCCTGGGACCCTCACGAGACTTGGGCGTGCCTGGCCTCACCTCGACGTGGCGAGGGCGATGACACGGGCGGGGGCAGCCATGGACTTGGCGACCTTTCAGCAGACCGAGCAACGGGTGATGACCGGACACGTTCTGAGGAGAATCCCCGCTCGAATGGGCAGTGTCCCTGGCTCTCCGCTCTGGCTCTTGTCGTGAGGGATGCTGCCTTGCTCTGGCATCTGCCACTCGCGAGGGCGGTTGGCTTCCCAACAGACCGCTTGTCGGGCTGTGATCCCTGACGAGCTGGGCCACCTTTCGGCCTCTTCAGCTCCCTACTTCGGCTGGGTGTCCGCTGCCCGCCTTCCATCGCAGTCGCCTGGGACCTTCCCCAGAACTGGGCGGGCGTTGCCATTCTTCGACGTGGGGCGACTGCGACAAGGGCGGGCGCAGCCATAAACCTGGCGACCCTTCAACGAATCGGACAACAGGAAGTGACCGGACGCTCTTCAGAGAGTGTCCCCGCTCGCACGAGCGGCCTTCTTGGCGCTGGTGCGTTTTCAGGAGGAGGGGCTGAAAGCGTACCCACTGCCCCGCAGGGTTCGGATCAGTCCGTCTCCGTTTACATCACGCAACTTGTGGCGGAGGTTCCCGACATGAACGTGTAGCGTGTTGGACCCTGGCAGTAGAGCGCCGTGCCAGACCTCGCGTTCCAGGTCTTCTCGGGAGTACACCCGCCCAGGATCACGGGTCAGGAAGAGCAGCAACTCAAACTCCTTGGGAGAGAGGTGGACCTCATGGCCCGTATAGAGGCACAGCCGGAGTTGTGGATGCAATTCCAGCGCCTCAATGGAGAGCAGGTCGTCCACGACTTTCGCAAGAGGTCTACTGACCAAAACCTCTCCTTTCCCCCTTAAACCGACTTAGTTTGACTGCCCAGTCTCGGCGACTGTGCTTGTCCACAGAGAGCATCGACATTGCCGCTGGTGATGGTGGCGGTAGCACTCACGATCGTGGCCCTGGCCTTCGCCACCCACTGGCTTTTTCCTGGGATGCCCTGAGGGGCCGCCGTTGCACTAAAAGCCCTCCTGGCTCCACCCGATGCTGCGGCTGCACTGGCCGTTATGTGTCCGTCGTCGAGCATGGCAAAAACTAGCGGCATCCCCGATGCTAGAAAAAACGGCGCGTTCCGGCCTCGGTAGTCCTGACCCTTATTGTGTGTCCTAGCCGACGTTTTTCGGAGACACTCTGTACTTCTTGCTCTGTTTTAGCGTGTTCTACACGTTATGTACAACCGCACCATCCGGCCCGGCGAGCCGCACCTCCTCCCAGAGCGTTAACCAGGGCAGATCCTCGTGTTCAGCGCCTGCGAGGGGAAGAAGGCGCTGCAGGGTGCCTAGCTGAGTAGTCACACGCCTTTTTTACATTCACAAGTTCTGCACAAGTTCTGCGCGAAGTCTGAACAGACAGTCCGCATACTGCGCCCCATGAACGAGCCGTAACGCCACAACAGGTTAAAGCTCCTCCTTCGTACGTCTTCAAAGCCTCGCTCTGGTGCTCCTGGCACCCCGAAAGGAAGATTCCATGCGTCACATCAAAGCTATACTGCTCTCCACCTTTGTCGCTGCGACCACCCTCACCACCGGCGCTTCTGCCACACCCGTCTACTTTCACAATGATTCTGGCGCCAGCGGCGTGGTGGACGTGTACGTCAATGGTCAACTTGTCTTTGATGACGTGTTCCCTGACAACAGCATGATGTTTCCCAAAGAGCTCCTGGCTGGTGAACACGAGGTGGTCGTCACGCCCAATTACCTGAAGCCAGGTGAGCAGGACCTCATGCGCACGACCCTCACCGTTCCTGAAGCTGGATTCGAGAATTATGCCTACACGATGACCTTCTCCTCGGGAACTGACGGCGTCTACGCTCCTGCCCTTAGCCTTGAATGAATTCCCGCACGGCCGAGCACCTCGCTCGCGTCACCGAATCCCCTGCTTACGCAGGGGTTTTGTTTTCTCTGTCATCGCGTGACCTCCGACTTCTACCAGCAACACCAAACGAAGAACGCGGAGTGACATGAAAGTCACCACCTTGATGCGCTCTGACTCGTCTGGCAAGGCAGGCCTCGTCACCTTCGGCAGTCTGAATGTGGATGGTGCACTTGCCGTCCCACCCTTCTGGGTCGGTCAGGGTGACGAATTCGAGGGTGTCTGCTGGGCTGGTGTGGCGGGGGTGGTTGCTCTTGAACATGGGTGTATGTCCGCCCTGCTTCACCCCCGGCTGGTGTGTCGTTTGTATTCGATTGTGTATCAGGGACAGAGAAAACGCCCAGAAGGGTGGCGCGGGTAGGAGGGCAGGTCAGGCGACACCGTCAAGCAGGAGCAGCTCCAGAGCGGGCAGACTGAGACTTCGGCAGCGGATTCAAGAGGTTGAAAATCGCTGAAGCCAGGCATCACCACGAAAAGGGAAGCAAGAACCGACAGTAGCGTGGATTCTGCCTTCATGCATCAAATCTTGATGAACACCTGATACCGTTCCTGTCGTTTATGCAGACCTCTGTTTTTACATTGGTTAAGCTCCTGAAGCTGCCACATTCCAGATTTAACCAGGTGATACTTAAACGCGCATGGCTGTAAAAGCGGGGAAAGCCATATAAGCCAACGCATGCACTGGTCCCAATGTCTTTGGGAATGAGACGCCGCCTTCGCCCCAGGAACGCGTTTGGCTGTGCGTATACATCTGGCAGGACACCTGCATCAACGCGGAGCAACCCTCCACCAGCCTTGTGAGGGCAACTCCGCCCGGAACTTTTTTGATCCGCATTGACTCTAAGAGGTGACTATGTCCCTAATCCCGCTTTCCCGCAAACTCACCCCTGAGGATGCTGCCCACTTGCTGCGCCGCACAGCCTTTGGTGGAACAGACGCCCAGATTCGTGCCCTGGTGGGGCGAGACGCACGTGAAGTCGCCCGTGAGCGGCTGACCTTCGACCAGCGGCTCACGGCAGACAACCCCTTTCAGCCTGCCGAAGCGGCCACCCCCTTTGCCGGTGTTCAGCTCACGCGGGCAGCGTGGCTGTACGAACTGCTCTACGGTTCCCAGCCCCTGCGCGAAGTGCTGACCCTCACCTGGAGTAACCACTTCGTGGTCGGCACAGACAAGGTCCGGAACGTGCCCGTGCTGGCGGAGTACCTGAATCTGCTGCGCCGCCACGCCGCCACCACCGACTTCACCCGCTTCGCACTGGATGTGGCGCAGTCACCCGCAATGCTGCGTTATCTTGACGCCGACTTAAACCGCAAGGGCAAGCCCAATGAGAATTTCAGCCGCGAACTGCTGGAACTGTTCACAACCGGAATCGGTCCTTACACGGAGAAGGACGTGCAAGAGGGCGCCCGCGCCCTGACTGGGTGGACCTTCCGGGGTGGGCGCGGCAACATGAAGTTCCTCGAGAGTTCCGAGTTCTTCTTCATTTCGAATCAGCACGACGGGGGCCGCAAGAGCTACCTGGGCCAGAATGGGAACCTGAGTGGCGAAGACGTCGTCCGGATTGCCGCCAGCCACTCCGCAACGGCCACGTTTGTCGCCCGGAAGTTGCACCGCGCTTTCGTCGCAGATACGCCCGATGAGAAGGCGGTAGAAGCCAGCGCTGAAACCTTCCGCCGTACGAACGGCGATATTCATGCGGTTCTCGAAGAACTCCTGGCCAGCGATCACTTCTATGCCCGCCGAGCCGCCATCATCCGCGGTCCAGTGGCCTACATCGTGGGGACGATCCGAACGCTGGGACAGCCAAAGCTGGAGGCCAAACAGATTTTGAACCTTGCGCAGACGGCAGGGCGCATGGGGCAGTTTCTCCTGCAACCCGACACAGTGAAGGGCTGGGATGGAGGCCGCGAGTGGGTCGGGGATACTGCCCTGCTGCTGCGGATGCAACTGGCGGCCTCGCTCACGTTGGGCAACAACGCCCCGAAGCTGGAGACCCAGCCGACCGACCTTGCCTTGCTCGGTGCCGAACGCTCGCCTCTCGAGGCTTTTACAAAAGGCCTCACGCCTCAGCAGCGCCTGTACCTGACCCTCATCAGCCCAGAATATGGGCTGGCCTGAACCCTGAATCACTCACGAGGTGACCATGCCTGTGGACCGACGCGACTTCCTGAAATACTCTGCCCTCGCTGTAGCCGCCACGAGCGGAATGCCCGGCTTCCTGGCCCGTGCAGCGGCCCAGGCCGCTGCCGAACCCGCTTCAAATGGCCGAACGCTGGTGGTCATCCAGCTGACCGGAGGCAACGACGGCCTGAATACTTTGGTTCCCTATACCAACGGGGCCTACTACGCAGCACGGCCCAACATTGCCATTCCCAAAAAGGATGTGCTCACCGTCACGCCTGACCTGGGACTGCATCCAGGGCTGAAACCCCTGATGCCGCTCTGGGACAGCGGGCACCTCGCGTGGATGGAGAACGTGGGGTATCCCAATCCTAACCGCAGTCACTTCGCCTCCATGGCGATCTGGCACACCGCTGATCCCACCCAGGCGCAAGCGGAGGGGTGGATTGGGCGCGTGGCTGAGAAGATAGGGGATCCATTTTGCGCGTCGAATATCGGCGGCACTACCCCGCAGGCATTACGGGCCGCCGACTTCAGCCTCCCTTCCATCGACACTGTCGATGGCTTTCAAGTGCGGCTCCCGGCGGGACTGGACGGGGTATTTGAGCGCTTGCTCAACGCCCCCCGTCAGGGTGAGGCCGACTATCTGAGCCGCGCGACCCGGCAGATGGTGGCGAACACCCAGAAGGTGCAGGCGAACGCAGCGAGATACCGTCCAAGTGCGAAATACCCGGAGGGCCGCTTCGGAACCAATCTGCAGGATACGGCGCGGTTGATCGCTGCTGGAACGGGACAGCGGGTCCTGTACGTGTCGCTGGGCGGCTTTGACACCCACGCGGGCCAGCGGGCCGATCAGGACGAGTTGCTCGCGACCCTCGCTTCTGGCCTCGCCGCATTCCAGGCTGACCTGGAGACGCAAGGCCTGGCAGACCGGGTCATAGTGATGGGCTTTTCCGAATTCGGGCGCCGGGTCGCTGAGAATGCCAGCGCAGGCACCGATCACGGGCAAGGCAGCGTTATGTTTGCCCTGGGCAAAGGTGTCAAGGGCGGCATCCACGGTGCCAGTCCCGACCTGGAAAACCTCGCGGACGGGGACATCCGTTACAAGCAGGACTTCCGGGGTGTGTATGCCGGGGCGCTGACGAACTGGTTGGGGCTCAACGCCCACGATATTCTGAACGGCAGCTTCGTGGGGCCAGCGTGGGTGGCGTAACTTCAATGAAGCGGTGGATCCAGCGCTCAGAACTCTGCACTGGAGGCACTGGGAAATGAGCGGACGCTGGATGAGGGGAGGCGTCAAAGATCCTCGACTGGGCGCCTTGCTGCTGGCTGGGCTCGTGTTGCTTTCGGCCCCAGCGGCGGTGGCCCTGCCCAAGTACCGCACGGAGGCTGCCCGCATGCTGGGTCACGATAAGGACGACCCCCTGTGGGAGCTGACCCGAAAGGTCATGCCCTGCACGACCTGCCACACTCAGCCCCAGGGGGGGAAAGGTTGGAATGCGTTCGGCCAAAGCCTTCAGGCCGAATTCCGAGCGCAACCCAAAGCCAACTTCCGCGTGGTCCTGGGTTCGGTTCTGGCCAAGAATGCGGACGCGGACGCGGACAACTACTCCGATGCGCTGGAGTTCTTCGCCCGTACCCTTCCCGGTGACCCTAAGAGTAAACCGGAGAAGCCCGTTCCCGAATTACAACAGGCCTTCGAGCAGGCGGGGGGAATGAAGCAGTACACGCCAAAGCCATAGGCCAAGCGGGGGAGTGTCGCCCTTCCCTTCAGAAGGCCTGTGCAGTGCGGGTAAGCCAGGTGCAGCCTGGACAAGCAGGGTCGCCCTCCACGAAACCAGTCAGGGATGAAAGCAACTGAGTCAAGCGGTACGGTGGACAGCGGATCCTTTCTGGGAAGTGAAAGCGCTTGAGCACGCCTGTCGTAGCGTCGGATACACAACAAAAGAGTCAGGCGGATTCCGCTTGTATTCCTTACAGATGTAACGTGCTGACGCCGCGCCAATCAGAAACGCCGAAGACGCTCTGGGTTATGCCCAGAGCGTCCTTTCTTTGTATCGTTCTCCTCAGCCGGTCCGGTTCGTCGCTCAGGCAGATTCGGCGGAGTGATCAAGGTACGGGCAGAGTTTCCTCAATGGTGGCCTTCGGCGGATATCCCTCTCCAGCCCTACATCACCCTTACTTTTTCTGAAGTGCGCTGATGTACTTCTTGAGCTCGTCTGCTCCACGTCCCTGCTTGAAGGGATTGAACTGGCCTGGCTGCCCCCCCTGGCCGTTTTGGCCCTGGGCATTTTGTCCGCCCGGCCGCCGCCCGCCTGCACCGGGCAGAAAGCCGCCGGGTACGCCGGGAATACGGGCTCCCGCGCCCTGGCCGCTCTGCCGCCTGGCGCGCTGCGCCTCACGTTCCTTTTCCGCCTTCAGCATCGCAGCGTCCAATGCCGTAAGTTGCTTGTCAGTCAGGATTTTGTCCTCGATCTGCGTGAGGTACTTTTTCGCGTCGTTCGGCTGCACCGCGCTGGCTTTTTGCAGGGTGGTGAGGATGGTGAGTAGGCTCTTGGCCTGGGCTTTGGTGAGGGCGGTGGCCTTGTTCTTCTCCAGGTCGGGGAGCAGGCGCACCGTCTGAGAGAGGTCCAGAATGGGCTGCATCTGCTGCATCCGGGCGCGCATCTCGGGCGTCATCTGCCGCTGACCGGCCTGCCCACCTCCCTGTTGTGCACTGGCGAGGGTCAGGGTAAAGGGCAGGGCGAACAGCAGGGTACGGGTGTGGTTGAAGCGCATGTCGAACTCCTTAGGGGAAAAGGGGAAGAGGGTTGGAAGCGGACGGTCCTACTCGTAGCGGAGGCTGTCCACCGGATCGAGCCGGGCCGCACGGGCGGCGGGGTAGTACCCGAAGAAGACGCCCACTACGGCGCTGAAGGCGAAGGCAACGAGCATCGGCGTGAGGCTGAAGACGGGGGCAATCCCGAAAGCGTTCCCGGCGTAGGCGGCGGCTACGCCCAGCAGCAGGCCGATTACTCCACCGCCCACCGAGAGCAGGCTGGCCTCCACCAGG
Organism: Deinococcus hopiensis KR-140; assembly: GCF_900176165.1. NCBI lineage: Bacteria > Thermotogati > Deinococcota > Deinococci > Deinococcales > Deinococcaceae > Deinococcus > Deinococcus hopiensis. The sequence continues at coordinate 102,803 of NZ_FWWU01000001.1, read as the reverse complement.
AACTGCGTGAGGATGTCGCGTGGCTTGGCTCCCAGCGCCTTTCGCACGCCGATCTCGCGGGTGCGCTCGGTGACGGACACGAGCATGATGTTCATGATTCCGATGCCGCCCACGAGCAGGCTGATGCCCGCGATGGCGCCCACGAGCAGGGTCAACGTGGTGGTGACGCTGCTGAGGCTCTCCAGGGCATCGGCCTGGTTCTGCACCTGGAAGTCAAGGTTCTCGGGGTCGGTTTGTTCGTGACGAACGGCCAGCAGATCCGTCACGTCTGCCTGCAGCTGCGTGAGGTCCTTGGCGTCGCTGGCCTGGAGGTAGACGTTGCTCACGGTCGGTTGCCCACGCGCACTGTTGGTCCGCGAGAAGCGCCGGAGGTAGGTACTGAGGGGAATCAGCACCTGACTGTTGGCGTTGCCAAAGCCGCTGTTGCCCTTGTCGGGCAACACGCCCACCACCGTGAAGCTCACGCTCCCCAACCGCAGTTTTTGCCCTACCGGGTCCGCGTCCTCGCCAAACAGGTCGGTGACCACCTGCGCGCCGATCACGGCCACCCGTTTTCTGCCGTCCACATCGGCCTGGGTGAAGTAGCTTCCGGAAGCGACCGGACTGTTCCGGACCGACTCATAGGCGGGCCAGGTCCCCACCACCGAGACCTGCGTGTTGTTGCTGCCCATCTTCGCCTGAACGCTGGTCTGGGCGGACGGCGCTATTCCAGCAACGCGGGAACCAAAAGCGGTCGCAAGCACCTCGGCATCTTTGACCGTGATGGTTTGACGGGGACCAGACCGGACCAGGCTTCCGCCCGGACCACCGCGGGCGCTCTGCACGGTGAGCAGGTTGGTGCCCAGGGACTGAAGGTTGCGCGTCACGCCCGCGGTACTGCCCTGCCCGATGGCGGTGAGGGCGACGACAGCCGCCACGCCGATGATGACGCCCAGGGCTGTCAGGACCGAGCGCATAGGCGTTCCAACAATGGCTCTCCAGGCGATGGTGAGCGCCCCGCCCAGGCCAATGCCGCCTCCCCGGCGCATGGGTGGAGCGCTCGCCGTGGCGGCTGCGGAAGGGGTGGAGTGGGTGACCGTCATGCGGGCGCCCCCAGATCTGCGCTTCTCCTGTAGGGAATTTGCCGAGTATCACTTTCGATCAGGCCGTCCCGCACGCGGACCACCCGCTCGGCGTACGCCCCGATGTCCGGCTCGTGCGTCACGAGGACCACGGTGGTGCCCTCGGCGTGGAGTTCGGAAAACAGGCCCATCACCTCCTCGCTGGTGCGGGTGTCGAGGTTGCCGGTGGGTTCGTCGGCCAGCAGGAGGCGTGGACTGCCGGCCAGGGCGCGGGCGACCGCGACCCGCTGCTTCTGCCCACCGCTGATTTGAGAGGGGAGGTTCCCCGCTTTGTCCGCCAATCCCACCCGCTCCAGGACCTGCAACGCCCGTTCCCGCCGTTCGCGGGGCGGCACCCCAGCGTACGTGAGGGGCACCTCCACGTTCTCCAGCAGGTTCAGTCGGGGCAACAGGTGAAACGCCTGGAAGACAAACCCGATCTCGATGTTGCGGGCCTCCGCGCGCTCGTTCTCGCTCAGCGCCGTCACGTCCTGTCCTCCCAGCAGATACGTCCCGCTACTGGGGCGGTCGAGCAGACCGATAATCTGCATCAGGGTGGTCTTGCCGCTGCCCGAAGGTCCCATCAGGGCCACCATCTCGCCCTGATTGATCTGTACGCTGACGCCCTTCAGGGCCTCGAAGACCACGTCGCCCTGCTCGTAGACCCGGCGAACGTCGCGAATGTCCACGACGGGCACGGCCACAGGGGGGCCCTGCGTCACGGCGCTCCTCCGAAACCCCCAGGCACGCGCCTACCCACACCGCCGAAACCACTGCTCGGGCGAGTGGATGAAGCGCCAGAAGCTCCGGAGGTCCCGTTCCGGGCGCTGCCCGGCACCATCACTTCCTGCCCGGCTTCCAGGCCTTCGATCACGACGGTATTGGTGCCGTCGGAGGGCCCGGTCTGCACGCGGACCCGCTCGGGTTCCGCTCCCTCACCCTCGCCAGGCACTTGTACGTAGCTGCGGGACCGGACCGTTTCGATGGCTCCCGTCGGCACCAGGAGGCCCCTGGCTTCGCTCTGAATAATTTCCGCCTCGGCGGTCATGCCGCTGCGCAGTTTGCCCTCCTCATTGCTCAAGCTGACGGTGGCCGTAAAGACGCTAATGCCATTGGATTGGGTGGCGCCCGGCGAGACGCGGATCACTTCGCCTTCGAACGTCTCTCCGTCGTAGGCATCCAGGGTCACTTCGGCCGCCTGACCGACCTGCACGCCCGCAATCTCGGTCTCGTCCACCTGCACGGGGAGGTTGAGGGTGGCGTCGTCGATGATGGTCAGCAGCGTCGCGCCGCTCAGGACCACAGTCCCTTCGGTCGCGTTCACGGCGCTCACCACCCCGCCGATGGGGGCGTACACCTTGAGGTCCGTTCGGGCCTTCTGCGCGGTCTCCAGGGCTGCCTGAGCTTGCTGCACGGCAATCTGCGCGCTCCTCAAGTTCTCGGCGTCGCTGCTGCTTCCGGTTTCAGCTTGCGTCTGAGCCGCCGTGAGGCTGGCTTGGGCGCTCTGAAGGGTCAACCGGGCCTTGTTGGCAGTATTGCGGGCGTCATTCAAGGCCTGTCCACTCACTGCGCCAATCGCGTAGAGCTGCTCCTGCGCGTTCAGGGTACGCTCGGCCTCCGTGAGCGCCTGGCGAGCATCGGCGACGTTGCCTTGAGCCTGAGTCACGCTGCTCTGCCGCCCGGCCCGGCTGGAAGACTGGCCCGCGCGCGTGGCGTCCAGACTGGCCTGTGCCTTGCGGAGATTCAGCTCCGCGGTCTGAACATTTTCTTCCACCTCGTCGCTGTTGAGGGTGGTGAGGAGCTGGCCCTTCGTGACCCGCTCGCCCACGGCGGGAACCTGGCCCACCGTGGCCGTGAGGTCTGCGCCCACGGTCCGGGTGGCGTTCGCTTCGAGGGTACCAGGACCGCTGACGCTGATCCGCACGGTTCCGGGCCGGACCGCCTGGGTGGTCACGGTTTGCGTTTCGGTTACCGTCTGAGTGGTCCGCGTGCGGTTGTAGTACACCCCGCCGCCCACGCCGCCCAGCAGCAGCAGGCTGGTCACGACCCAGGGCCAGCGCTTGCGGCGCTTCCCGGGGCGGGAAGACCGGGCGGCCGCAGCAGGCGTGGTCATAGGTTGCCCCCAATGCCGGTCAGGTTCTGCCCAGCAGCCACGGAAAGGGCCGCGAGGGCTTCGAGCACGTTATTCTGCGCCTGCAATCGGGCGTACTGGGCTTTCTTCAGCGCCAACTGACTGTTTTGCAGCTCGACGGCGCTAATGGTGCCGCTTTTCAAGCGCGCAGCATCCTGGGTGTAGGTCTTCTGAGCGGCGGCTTCGCGGCTCTGGGCGACGCTCAAAAGCTCCTGACTGTTCTGCGCGCTCTGGTAGGCGCTGGCCAGCGTCTGACCTGCGCTTTTCTGAGCGCTGTCCAGGCTGCGCTGCGCGTTGGCCAGGGCTGTGCGGGCATCACTCAGGGTGCGCGCAGGCGTGAAGTCATTGTCCGCCAGCTTCACCGCGAGTTGCTGAGCGGCCACATCGTTCGTGGACGAGATCACGCTGCTGAGTTCCGGCAGACCCTGCTGCAATTTCGCCAGCGTGGTGGACAGCTTGGGGACGGAACTGATGCCCGAAGCGCGAACTCCACTGCTCAACCCGGTCAAGGTGCTGAGCTTGGCGCTGGCCAGGTTAACCTGAGCACGGGCGTCGGCCAGGTTCTGCTGGCTGCCGGAGAGGGTGTTCTGGGCGTTTTGCACGTCCAGCGCGGTGGCGTTCTGCACCTTGAGCTTGACCTGCGCGACCTGCACCGCCTTCTGATCCACCTGCACCTGTAGGGTCTGGAGTTCGATGTTCTCCTGCGCTTCGAGCAACGCGGTGTACGCGGTAATGGTGTTTTGGAGGGTGCTCAGCCGCGCGCCGTGCAGCTGCGCCTCCGCCTGCGCCTCACTGCTCCGGGCAGAGAGTTTGGCGGCCGCCAAGGTGCTGGGATCGGCCTGCGCGGCCTTGTTGGCCGCCTGGGCTTTTTGCAGGTTGGCCTGGGCGGTCTTGACGTCACTGTTGTTGGTCAGCGCAGCGGTGACGGCCTGAGTCAGGCTGACGGCACCCTGGGCACCAGCGGTGGAAAGCAGCAGGGCAGCGGTCAGGAGCAGGGGAGAGAGGGTTTTCATGCGGGGCCTCCAGCGGCGTTTTGCAGTTGAATGAGGGTGGTCTGGGCGGTGGCGCGGGCACTCAGGACATCGCGCTGTGCTTGCAGGAGGTTGAGTTCGGCGGCTGTCACGTCGTCGGCAGTACCCGTCCCAGCCTCCAGCCGGGTGCGGGCCGCGTCCAGGCCCGCCTGGGCCACCTGAACCTGCGTTTCGCGGCTCTGAATGGCGATCAGGCTCGCCTGCAGGGCGCTGTAACGCGTCCGCACGTCAAGTTCCACGTTCTGCTGAGCGGTGCTCAGCGAAAGCTGCGCCTGGGTCACCGTCGCCTCGGCCGCCGAAACCTGCGCTTTCACGCTCGGCGAGTAGATGACGTAACTTCCGCTGAGGCTGGCCGTCAGGCGGTTGACCGTGCTGCCGGACGTCCCCACCGGCAGGGTGTAGGCGGCGCCGACGGTTCCCTGCTTGAGGTTCAGGCTGGCTTGCAGGCCGCCCGTGCCTGGACCGTAGCGGACGCTGGCGGTCACGTCGGGCAGGGTCGCGTCGCGCCGCTGCGTCTCCAGGGCTTCCTGCGCTGAGGCGAGGGCGTTCTGAGCCTCCAGGACTTCGCGGCGCCTCATCCGGGCCTGGGTGACGAGCGCGGATACATCCGGCAGGGTGAAGGCCCCCTCGGGCAGGCTGCTGAAGCTCACCAGGCTGAGGTCCTGGCCCAGGGCTGCACCCAGGCTGCGCCGGGCGGCGTCCAGGTTGGCAGCGGCCTGGAGTTGTGCGCCCTGGGCCGCCTGCACGTTCGCTTGGGCGCTGAGCACGCTCTGGGCGGTGGCATTGCCGTTCTCCAGCTGCGCCTGCTCGACGGCAAGCTGGCGTTGCCGCAGGGCGAGGGTTCGGTCGGCGAGGGCCACGTCCTGGGTGGCCACCACACCAGCGAGGTACTGCTGAACGGCGTTCAGGCGGGCTGTGCCCTGTGTCTCACTGGACCGAGCGCGCGCCAGCGCCAGATTGCGCTCGGCGCTGCGCAGCCCTGCCTGGCTGCTGGACCAGGGCAACAACCCCAGCGAAACGTTGACACCCACGTTGCCATTCAGTGTGGACGCCGTTTCGGTGCCGTCCGTAGCCAGGTTGGCGCCCGCGTAGCTTGCGTTGCCCGTCACACTGACCGTCAGGCCCAGGGCGCTGCGGGCCGCCCTGAGGTTTTGTTCGGCGGTCACGACGCTCAGTTGGGCCTGGGTCACGCTGGGGGCCTGAGCCAGCTGAGCGAGGGCGGCTTCGAGGGTCAGGTCACGGGGGGGCTGGGCGAGAGCCGCTCCGCTCAGGGGAAGGCCAACGCTCAGCGCCAAGACGCGCGGCCAGCGGACGGGGGGAGGGGAGGCAACTCGCATCGACTGAGTCTTTCAGCGGTTGTCGAAGGTACTGTGCACCTTTTTCGAAGATTTGACGAAGACGCCTGCGAATTGTCCTGCAGCACGAAAATTGCTCCAAGACCTCAAAAAACCCCTTGTGCATCTTCGCAATGCCTTCACAGACCTTCCATACCATGGAGCAGATGAGTGCCCTGATCCTGATTGTGGAGGACGAGCCGCAGCTCGCGGAGGTGTTGGAAGCCTATGCACAGCAGGAGGGCTACCGCACTGAACGGGCTGGAGACGGCAACGTCGCCCTCACCGCCTTTCGGGCGAGCCGACCGGACCTGATCCTGCTGGACGTGATGCTGCCGGGCCGCAGTGGTCTGGAGGTGCTGAAGATTGTGCGGGGCGAGGGCGCCACGCCCGTGATTCTGGTCACCGCCCACGCCGAGGAAACCGACCAGATCGTGGGCCTGGAACTGGGAGCGGACGACTACGTGGTGAAGCCCTTCCGGCCCCGCGAGGTGATGGCCCGGGTCAAGGCGGTGCTTCGCCGGACCATCACGGCCTTGCAGGACACGGGACCGCTCCTCCGGGTCGGGCCACTGGAAGTCGACCGCCGGGCGGTGGAGGTCCGGGTGGGTGGGCAGCCGTTGGCCCTGACGCCCGCGGAATTTCGCCTGCTTGCCCATATGGCAGAAGCCCCAGGACGGGCGTTCACTCGAGAGGACCTCTTGGCGGCCGCTTTGCCAGACAGCGACGCGTTGGAGCGGGTGGTGGACGCACACCTCGCCAGCGTGCGGCGCAAGCTCGACGGGTGTGGAGCCGGAGGGCTGCTGCGAACCGTTCGGGGCGTGGGATACCGGCTGGAGACGCAACCTTGAAATTTTCATGGCCCCCGGTGCGCCGCGGCCCCAGCCTGGCCCTGACGCTGCTGGCGTCCATGCTGCTGGTGGTGGCGCTGTCGGTGGGTCTGACGTTCCTGTTCTCGAACTTCGCGGTGCGGCGGGAAGTGGCGCGGTTGCCTCCCGAGGTGCAGGCCTACCTGCGCGCCCGTCAGGAAGCCGAGCGCCGGGGAGAGCCCCTGCCTCAGCCCCCACCTCCGCCCAGCCGCGCCCACAGTGAACGGGCGGCGGAAGCGGAGGCTGCCATGGCCCAGGCGCGCCGCATCGCCGAGCGGCGCAAGGGAAGCGGGCGCTTTCCCGTGATGCTTAGCTCCCGTACCCAGAGCTTTGTGCGGGATGTGCAGCGCAGCCTGGTGCACGGCGGGCTGGTGGCGGCCGCACTGGCCGCCCTGCTCAGCCTGCTGATCGCCAGGCGGGTCTCGCAACCGCTGAGTGCCGTGGCGCAGGCCGCGAACCAACTCGCTCGGGGGAATCTGGACTCCCGCGCTCCCGTGCTGCCCGGGGACCGCGAGGTGGCCGACCTGGCGCGAACCTTCAACGAGATGGCCGACAACCTGCAGATCTTGGAGCGAGAACGGCAACAGGCGGTGGCGGACATCGCGCATGAGCTGCGCACACCCATTTCCATAATGCAGGGGCGGCTTGACGCCCTCGAAGACGGCGTATACCCGCTGGATACCCGGCAGATCAAACTCCTGAGCACCCAAACGCAGCACCTGACCCACCTGGTGGGCGACCTCCGGACCCTCACGCTCGCCGATGCGGGCCGTCTGGTGCTGAACCTGCAGCCCACGGATCTGACGGCACTGGCAGACAAAGTCGTCTGCGACCTGACTGACCGCGCTGCTGCGCGCGGCGTCACCCTGCACCTGGAAGGTTCCCCTGCTCCCCTGCAAGCGGACCCGGAACGACTCCGTCAGGTCACGCTCAACCTCGTGGAAAATGCCCTGATCCATTCTCGTAGCCGAGTGAACATTGGAGTGGAATGCAAGAGCGGATTGGTGCGGCTGCATGTCGACGACGACGGCCCCGGGATTCCTCCAGCCAGCCGCGAGGCGGTATTTACCCGCTTCACCCGTCTGGACGAAAGCCGCTCGCGTCACACCGGAGGCAGCGGCCTGGGCCTGGCGATTGTCCGCGCCCTCGCGGGAGCACACGGGGGCGACACCACGGCAGGCCTCAGTCCCCTGGGTGGTGCACGCCTCACCGTCACCCTCCCAATAAGGAGGTGATGGCGTCCGTACCCGTCATCTCCGCCCACGCGCAGTTACCGCCACTGCCAGGTGCTTTCCTCGCGCGACATGATGCCCCACTCGCCGCTGGTGAGGTTGTCGGCTTCCGGCAGAGTCTCTTTGATCAGTATTTTTACCCTCCAGGCGCATTTTTTCCGGCTATGAAGGTGCAACTCCTGAGGGTTCTGGCAACTTAACCTCGGCGGGGCCGAAGGATCCCAGCAGGCGGCTTGATTCTCAAGCCGCCTGCTGTATCGCCTCTCGCCAGCGAAGCAGGGCTGCGGACGGATGGCTTCGTCCGAGGGCGGCGGGGACCGTGGTCCGGGTGTGACGGTGGAGGTTCGAGACTCGGGCGTGCAGGGCCAGGAATTCTTGAGTCCGTTTTTGTCGTTTGAAGCCGTAAGAAAGCTATCTAGTAACCATGAGTAACTATTAGATTTACTCCACAATTGCTATAATTCCGTTCAAGTTGGAATTTATGAAGCCCTTTTGGAACAAAAACGTAATAAGATAGTGGTTCGCTATCACGTTTTATCTCAAAAAATATTTCCTTCTTTTCTTCGCCGAGATAAACTGCAGCCTCACATCCTGACATTAATCTCCCAGTCATCTTGAAGAATGCGCCTTCTGATCGCAAACGAGCTAAGTCATCGGGTAAGTTGTAAATATCAGTCCTCATACCGCCTTCTGAGAATCTTATAATCGTCACCCACCATCCGGATGAGTTCGTAGGGGGTCGTGACGACCTGATCGTCATCTGGGCAGCCCAGGAGGAGGAACTTGGTTTCCAGGGCCAACAGGATGTCCGTGTCGATGCCGCGTGGGCGTCCGAAGTCGGCGGCGAAGCCTTCAATGTGGTATTGCGCGCCGCCGATGGTGAATTCACTCGTCCACCGCTTGCTGAGGGGGTTGTCCTCGTCGATGCGACTCTGGATGCTCACGATCCCCAGCTGAGCGACAAACCGCTCATCGGTGTAGTGAGGCAGGCGCTGGATGGACTTATTCAAGAGACTCTCCTGAGCTGTTGTTGTTTCTTTTGTTTTTAAAAGATAAAAGAAAACAACAACAAGGGGGGAATGCATACGTGTACTGGACGAGAAATTTTGAGTTTTCCCCCCCAAAGATCCCGATAATTTGCCCTCCAATCCCCCAAAGTTCCCGATAGATCATGCGTCTTATTCCCCAAAGTCCCCGAGGGTTTAGCTCAAAGGCATATTTTCCGAGAGCTAGCGTCCAGAACACGGTTTTCTCTGAATACCCCAAAGTCCCCGATAGTTTTGCTCCCAACTCCCCCAAAATCCCCGATAGCTCGGGCTGAGGTGTATAGAACATCAGAAGTCCCTCCACAACGGTTTTATTGGTTCAACCAGACAGAGATGCTCTGTCAATCCCCCAAACTTCCCGAGTTGCTGGTGAAAAGCGTGGTCAGCCCTTTGTGTGGCTTGCCTCAGACTTCCACCTTGTCAGCAGAATCCAGCATGACCCGGCTTAGGCCAGAGCTTCTGGAGTGGTCCTGGGCGAGGCCATGAACTGTCCCGGCTCGGTGCCGAGGTCACGGATGGGGAAGCCGCCCTCGCCTCCCGGTTGAGGTGGTGCATCAGCAGACGCCCTGGTGTCTCGATCCGCTGGCCCTTCGCGCGCCACTTCTCCAGCCGTTTGATGCAGCGCCGCACTGTGGGCACGCCCAGGCGAACCAGGGCTTTGTCATAGCCGACGGCCGCCACCGCCTGCGTTTCCTTGTCGTCGTGAATGGCGATGTCTACCTGCAGGTGTACGAGAGGTGTTGCCGCAAAGGGTAGGTATACGGCCTGTACAACAGAGCAGGCCCTCCTACAACAACCGGTCGAGCTTCTCCGTGATCGTGACTGTGGGTGGTTCTGTGGCCACGATCGTTGGACTTTAAAGCTGTGTTGGACGATTGCCGCCGCTCTCTTGAATCACCAGGGGCGAACACGCTCTGTTGGGGATGAAGGCTCGCCATCTGAATATATAGAATCAAGGGGCAATAGGGGATGGCGCCCTCCGTGCTCTTCTTTTGCGCCGTTGACTCTCTTCCCTACCTGGTTTTGTGGGTTGTTCAGTTTGGTGTTACATCTGTGCCTCTTTGCTGGAGAACTGCAGCGCCTGAGCGGTCGCTAGAGCTAGGCCACGAACTGTCCTGGCTCGGTGCCAAGGTCGCGGATGGGGAAGCCCGTGGCGGCCCTCGCCTCGCGGTTCAGGTGGTGCATGAGGAGTCGACCAGGCGTGTCGATCCGTTGACCCTTCGCGCGCCACTTCTCCAGCCGCTTGATGCAGCGCCGCACGGTGGGGATGCCCAGGTGGACCAGGGCCTTGTAGTACCCGACGGCTGCCACCGCCTGCGTTTCCTTCTCGTCGTGGTGAATGGCGATCTGCACCGCGAGTTCCCAGATGGTCGGATTGCTCGTTCGTAACCTGTCTATACAACTCCCCAGGGTGTTGTCATCGAGATCAATACGGTCTCCAGCCCTTGAGATTAGGGCGGCACTGTCAATCCAGCCCAGCAGCTTCTGCCTCGCGTCCTCGGCGCTCTGGTGGTCTGCGGAAGCCCCTCCGAGGTGACCGGTGAGTTTTCCACAAGTCTTCCCTTGTTTTTGAGTAGTTAAGGGGCTTCTTTTTGTCCCGTCATCTTGAGAGGTGCTGTCTGGGACGGCTAAAAATATATCCAACTCCTGAACGCTCTCCGCCCAGAACGCCTGCTCCAGGTCCACCGGCATCTCCGGCTCGTACAGCGCCACCGTGAACAGCGTGGCGACGTTACGCCGGGTCTGAGTGCCCTCCTCTTCCCGCTGGACCTTCTGGGTACGGATGAACAGGTGGGCCAGTGGGTGCTCCAGGGCACGGTAGAAGGTCGCCGGGGACATACCGCACTCGCAACGTGCGAAGCAGTACCGCTCCCCGTCCACGATCTGCACGACCTGCTCCCGGACCTGTGCGGGCCTGCCCGCCTCGTCCACCTTGAGGTAGCAGTGCTTCCGTAGCTCCTCGACGATCCGCTTGAGGTTGCGCCCCTGAGAGGCGTAGAGCTTCCCTCCGGCGAGGCTGGTGGTGCTGACCGATTCGAGAACCTGGCTCCACTCACGGCCCACGCTCCGGCTGAGTTTGGTCAGATGCTGGGTGGGTGCCCAGGGGAACGTGATGGGCTGAAAGGTCTTCTGCGGGCGGTAGCCGGTCATGACAGGCTGGGCGCGGACGCTCTTCCGGTACAAGCCCAGGGTCTTGAGGGATTCCTTCGGGCAGACAGGCGCGCGGGTATTGCTGGGGGAACTTCCCACAAACAGGGGGAGCTGGGACTTTGGTGCAGCTTCGGGATGACCGGCCAGGAGAGCGGCAGCTTGAGCGGCCAGTTGTTGCTTCCGAGCGGCTTCAGTGGCCAGCACATCCGCTTCGATGGGCCGGCGTAGGGCAGCCGTCACAAAAGGCTCCCTGAGGGCTGGAGAACAGCCTTGAAGACTGGGGATGAGCTGTAAGTTGTTCTGGCTTGCTGTTGGGCCTTCTCTGGGCCTCTCGTGGGGCCTGCTTCAGGAGGCAGGGGGACGCGTTCTGCTTGAGGGGGGAAGGCGGTGTGGGCGAGCGCCTTCCAGGATGAGCAGGTAATCACGAAAGCTCCTCTTGATACAAGGGGACCTTCTCGGTACGATGACCTTGCTTTTTGAGGTCACTCTACCGAGCGTTCGAAGAAGTTCCACTGGCAGGTGGGACTTCTTTGCTTTTGGGTTGTAGCGGCCAGGTATGGGTGGGGATGGTCCTCCTCGGGTGACGATGGTGCGCAATGGATAAGAATTTGAGCGCGACAAGGCAGTGTAAAGGCCGAAAAAACGCCACTTGTCAAAAAACGAGGCTGAGCGGGGACTGTGAAAACAGCGTGCAGCGGTAAGGGAGATGGACCGTGCAAAACCTTGCTTTTTTGTTGTCCTCAACGTCTTTTGGCTACTCGCGGCTTATCTGAATTGCGTCAGTCAGGTGTCGGTTTTTTCTACAAGTCGCGTCAGTCAGGTGTCGCTTTTTTCTGCAATTTGCGTCAGTCAGGTGTCGGCCGCAGAGTGCAAATCGCGTCAGTGAGGTGTCGGTTTTTTTACAATTTGCGTCAGTCAGGTGTCGGTATTTTTGACAGACGCGCCATGAAGTGGGGGATGAAATGCCCGTTCTCCAGAAAATAAGACACCAGCAGACCCGTTGCTGCCGTGTCACACGTCTGGGTGTCCACGGATATTGCGTCAGTCAGGTGTCGGTGTTTTGACAAGCGACCCAGCCTGGCCCTGCCAGTTTCGCCTGGTACAGCGCTGGACTCTCCCCAAATAAGGCGTTTTGCGTCAGTCAGGTGTCGTTAGGCCACGGTGTCGGCCTGAAGGGCGGCAACGGAGCGGAGCAGTTCCTCAGCGACGGTGATCTCCACGAAGCATTCCAGCCACACCCCGAAGAACTTGTGCGTGCTGGCCGCGTCGAGGGCCGCTGCACTGCCTGGCTCATAGCGCCAGCCTGCATGGACGCCCAGGGTCGTGAGCAGGTCGAGGGCCGCTTCAAGGCGCTCAATGGCCCGGTGGTGGTTGCGGTGTTCGCGCATCTCGAGCACTTCAGGCATCACCGAGGCACGGGTGAGGAGGGTAGCAACGTGCACGAGGCGTACGTTGCCCGGCGCGTCGCTTGTCTCGCGGATGAGGTACGTCAACTCGGTGCCGATCTGCTTGGTCCACACGTTGGTTGACGAATTGGCCGGGAGCTCCACGAGGCCACGGAAGATAGGCGCGTACGTGCGTGGAAAGTAACGTGCCCAGTCGCCCAGGACGATGGTCCACGAGCTCGGCACCTCCTGACCGTCAATAATCTTCGAGCGCCCCCGCTCCATCACCGCGAGCACGCGCTTACGCGTTCCCTTCTCGTCCTTGCCTCGCGCGTCAGGCATCGTGAGCCAGAGACGCTCGAGATGAAAGAGGCTCTCCGTGCAGCGCACAATGTCGCGCGGACGCACACTGCCGTTGGGGTGCGGCTTCAGGCCCAGAGCCCGCGCGAGTTCCGCCGGTTGCACGGTCACCGGCGCGAACACATCGTCGCGCTCACTCTCGAGGACCTTCGCCGTGAGGAGCCGCCAGACGTCCGAGGTACGGGGATCGAGGCGCTGAAGGTGCTGGCGCAGCACTTCGGGCGTCGTCTCCTTCTCGAAGTAGTTCAGCACCAGGCCGTCTTCGAAGGCCTCCCGGTACTGCAGGGTCGTGCCGTCCCAGCCTGTTGCGCCGCGCGTGGCACGGTCAATGAGGACGCTGGGCTTGTTCGCCAGAGTCACCAGGTAAGGCGGTGGCGGTGGCGGCGCATCAGGAGCGCTTTTGACCGGGGGCAAGGCCGTGGGCGGCAAGTGACCGGCTGCGACGGAGGCCATGACCACCCATTTGGGGACGCGCGACGGCAACTTCAGGTGGGCGCCCAGTGCCGCGACGAAAGCCACCCGCGACTTCCACAAGAGTTTTTGCACGCTGTTCCCGGCGCGAATTCTGGTGTCTGGAAGGAGCGCTGCCACCTCACCCTCACCGAGCCGCGTGGCGTGCGCGTCGAGCCATGCGAGGGCCGCAAAGGCAGTGTGCTCTTCCGAGAGTGCAGCTTGAGGGTCCGCGGCGGTCGGGTACGCGCTCGCCAGGTTGCCTGCCTCCAAAGCTTCGCGCCGCGCTTCGTCCCGGCCAAGGCGGCGCAGCCACAGCGAGATAAAGGCGGCCCGGTCAGAGTCGCTGGGTACAGCACGCCGTGGCATGGCCCGATTGTAGAGGCCACGGAGGCGCGCCGCTCCCCACTGGACTTGAATAGCACTCATCGCAGCGTCCGGTAAGCGTAGGAGCCAGAGTACAGATGTGGCGGAGTCAGGGGAACGAACCGAGCTGTTCTCGGAAGTGCAAAGTTATGGATAGCACCCACGCTATAGGACACGGTACTGGATACCCTCTCCGGTCAGGTGCATCTCATACAACTTTCCTCTTTTATCGCTGACTTTAAAGGCAGTATTTAAAGGAATACCACGATGAAGGGCACAAAAATAGAGTTTTTCTAATTTTGAGGCTATATTTTTTACTGTCGAATTTATGGTATCAGCAGGATAACTGCTATACTCTTCGATTTTTACCACAAGAAAGTCGATATAAATGGCCAGTTCGACTATTTCGTTCAGCAGTGATTCGCCGTCAGGCCCCATTTCCACACATGTTATTGTCTCTCGTCGGGCCGTCGCCATAACTGGATGCCTCCTCTAAGTGAAGAATTAGCACTGTCAGCAGCGGGCTCGCGCTGTCTGGTGGTCGTTCAACTGATGATCAAGTCCATGCCCCATGGTGTTCCTCTTCTGCGCTGGACGTCCTGGGACCCTCCGAGGGTAAACGGCCCGTTGCATCTTGACTCAACAAACCTGTGACACCAGCCCAACAAAATGCCAACAAAGCCCGAACAGTGGGAGGTGGCATGCTACCTTTTCCCAGCCAGACAGCGGGGAATAGTATTCTGCGGTTCGCCCCTGCTTTGAGGAGGAACATCATGCTGCATAAATTACTGTCCGTTTTGCTGCTGTTAATTGCCACCACCGCAGGCGCTCAATCCTTGCAGGGAGACGACCTCCGAACGGTAGGAGCGGCCTCTACTCCCGTTTGGGAATGCCATAACCACTGCCCTGATGAGCCCTGAAGCAAAGGCCTTGGACAAAAACATCACCGTTTCTATAAAAGAGGAACTCTATGGTTGAGCTGACTGATCAGACCTTTCAGGCGCAGGTGTCCCAGGGATTATGGATTGTGGATTTCTGGTCTAAAACCTGCGCGCCCTGTCGGGTGGTCACCCCTATTCTGGAAGATCTGGAGCGCGAGTACGGCCAGATCAAGTTCGGTGCTGTGGAGGCAACGGAAGAACTTCGTACGGCTCTTTCCAACCGCGTTATCAGCTTCCCCACCGTGATCTCCTATGTGAATGGTCGTCCAGTCAGTGTGCTCCATGGAGCTCAACCTGCCCGGGTCTTCCGATCCCGGGCCGAGGAGCTGTTGTCTTATCTCCCAACCCATGCTTGAGTCTCTGAACACCATTTGTGCTGAAGAGCTGAGTTCACCTCAGCGGTGGGCGCAGTGGCGGGTTTCTGAGCGCAGCCGCCAGGTGTCTTTTCTGGATTCCGCCCGCAAGGTGCTGCCTTTCGGCACGGAAATGGCCCATCTTCGGGGAGCCACACTGCTCGAGTATGCCGGGCACTGGGACGAGGCTCTGGAAAACCTGAAAGTATGCCTGCTCAGCCAGAATGTGGCCATTCGGTCCTACGCGCTTGCGCTGATGGTGTTCAACGAGGCAAAAGCACGCCGCACTGCTGGACCCCACGATGCGAGTCTGGTCGATCCAGCGGTCGATACCCTCCTTGAGGTGCTGAGTGCCCTGCGATCAGGGCGTGACAGTTCGGACTTCTCCCTGGAGGCTGAAGTGTTCGTGTTGTACAACTTGTGCAGCTTGTACACCATGTCGCGCCACTACCGCAAAGCCATGCAGGTGGCAGGAGAGGCCATCTATATCAGTTTGCCGCTCAAGACGACGAACCTGACGTCAGCTGCGCGCATGAGCTACGCGCTCGCCGCACTCAACATTGGTCAGACGCATGAGGCCCTCCAGGAATACCAGCGGGTCATGAACATCCCCACCGCCAATGGGCGTCAGAAGCTGCTGGCCGCACTGAACTGCTGCACGCTCCACGCAGCGCATGGCGAAGACGTCAGCGCCGCCCGTCTGATGGACCGCGTGCGCGAACAGCACGGGGACGGCGAAGAAGTGCGGATCACGTGGCAGTACCTCCGGGCGGTGGACGGCCTCCTCCCTCCAGACGAGCAGGTGTACAGCTGCTCGGAAGGGGATACGGAGCGCTTGACCCGGGCGCTGCAACTGCTGGTTCAGTCCACTGATCCCCGCAACAAGGGCCTGCTTGCGGACACCCTCGCGGAACTGAAAAACTGGCAGCCCAGGAGCCAGTTCTCCGATGCCGTGGCCCAGTGGATACAGAGCAGTGCTCTTCTCAAACAGGGAAAGCCCTTCTTGGCCGCCCAGCGCCTGGAGTTGGCCCAGCCCCTGTATCCACTGGCGCAGGTGCTGACCCTCGCGACCAAGATCGAGATCGCGCTTCATCCCGAAGGGGTGGAAACCGAACCCCTGGCTGACCTCGCCCGCCAGGTCCAGCGTGTCCTGAGGACCGCCGCGTCACCGGAGGCCCGGAACGGCCTGGCGGAGAAGTTGGCGCTCTGGCAACCTCTGGCTGCGGCCTTTGTGGCCATGTCGCCCTACTCGACGAGCGAGCTCGTCGATGCCGCGATGCCGGCGATCTTCGTGGACGGCAAACCCATTCAGGTTCATGGCGTTCCCGTTCCTTCCAGACTGCCTTTCGTGCAATTGTCGTTGGAGGCGTTTGGCATTGAGGCGACGGTTCACCGGGACCAGTCGGTGGAGCGGGAACGAATGAATTCTGCGCTGACCGTCCCGTGGGGGCAAGGCCAGCGGAGGCTGCCCGTCGTTCCCCCTGCGTTGCTCATTTTTCACTATGTGCGTCTGGCTGAGACGGAAGGGCCGCTGTGGCGAATGGCAGGACGGGAACTTGCCAATTCACACGGCCTGATTCCCGTCACCATGGGGGCAAATTTACGGATGGAACGTCTCCGTCTTTCTGAGCTTCTGGCCCAGCTCCTCGATGAGCAAATCACGACGGTGCAGTTCCGCCAGCAATTGAGCATGTTGAAGCAAGGGGTCAAAACCGCATGAGCCGTCTGGAAAAGTTACAACGTCGACTGGAAGCCATTGAGGAACTGGAAAAGAACGCCACGCCATCGGAACGGGTCTTTTTACAGGAGACCCGCGCACGGTATGAACGCGCGGCGCTGACCTCCGCTCAGAGCGGCCCGCAGGAGCAGAATGCGGAGGCGCTCGCCCGTTCGCTCGACCAGGGAATCCATGGGCTTCATTCTCTGAACTACCAGCTCTCCAAGCCGGATCTCGACCCGTACTGGGTGACCTACCTTCAGGATCAGGTGAAGCGCTACGAAGTGGGCATCCAGCACCTCAGGGAGCAGCTCGACGCGCTCGGCCATGTCTATGTCCCACCCATCCCGGATGAGCCGAAAATGCAAGCCGAGGAAGAGCGGGAAGGGGTAGAGGAACGGTTGAGAGAGCGGGAGACGCTTCTCGAATTGACTCAGGCGTGGGCGGAGCGTCACGGTACGGACGCGCAGGTGGCAGGCGATCTGAAACGTTTGGCGGAGGAAATAGAAGGATTACGGGCCCGCTTATAGCGGGAGGGAACCTAAAATTGCACGACCAGACGTCATAGAAGCGGGGCGTTACGCGCTACGGTACACGGTCTACCATCCTGCACTTCCTGGTGTTGCTGGGCTTACTAGACCTCTTGCGAAAGTCGTAGGCTAAGCTGGGAGGGTGGAGCGAGACCGTCTGACACGCACGCTGAAGATGAATCGCAAGCAGTTCCGTCGACGCACCGGGGTCTACCCGGAAACGTTTGCTGAGATGGAAGAGGTGCTGACCCTACGCGAAGGACAGAAAAAGAAATCAGGCCGCCCCGCCGCGCTCAGCGTGGCGGAACAACTGCTGATGACCCTGGAATTCTGGCGCGAGTACCGGACCTTCGCCCACCTGGGTGACGACTGGGGTGTGCACGAAGCCACCGTGCATCGCACGGTGGAACGCGTGGAAGCGGCTCTGATTGCCAGTGCACGGTTCCAGCTGCCCAAGAAACGCGTGTTTCAGGAAGCACAACTCGTGTACAGCATCGTCGCGGTCGATGCTTCCGAAGTGCCCTGTGAACGGCCCAAAAAAAGCAGCGCGCGTGGTACAGCGGCAAGAAAAAGCGGCACACCCTGAAATTTCAGGTGCTGATGTGCACAGTGACGCAGCGCATCCTGGGCACCGCCACGAGCGCTGGGGCGGTTCATGACCTAAAGCTGTTTCGTCAGTCAGGCGTTCGTTTTCCTCACCAAACGGCGCTTATTGGAGATGCAGGGTATCAGGGCCTGTGGAGAAGCCACAGGCACGCCCTTACCCCCCATAAGGCGACGCAGGCGTCGCCTCTGTCCGCGGAGCAGCGCCAGGACAACCGTGTCCTCGCGCATACCAGGCAGGCAATCGAGCATATGATCCGTCGCATGAAGATCTTCCGTGTGCTGAAGGGCGTGTACCGACATCGGCGGCGTCGGTTTGCACTCCGGGTTCAGCTCATCGCAGCGCTGTGCAACCTCACCCAAGCCTGCCGATCGTGACTTTCGCAAGAGGTCTACTGATCAGGGCAGCGGCCTCCCACCTCTCAGCGGGAAGGGGTCCAGAAACGCGAGCGTCCGCCCGTAGAGAAAGCCCGTGGCGACAAACATCAGTGACATGAGGCAGGCCACGAAGCTGACGAAACATCCGACGAGTGGAGCAATCAGGAAGGCCAGCGGGTCTGAAGTGCTGGTGGCGGGCACAAACTCCTGGGCAGCAGCAGCGAGCCCAGGCCAGAAACCGGAAGTCACGGCGATGAATACCCCGTGGACAATCACACTGATGGGGGAAGTGGTGGACCTGGCCTTGTTGAGGTTCGTCCGAAACAGGCACATCATCAGGTACTGAATAAAGATGCCGAAAAAGGCTTCTTGCCAGTGGATCACGAACTGGCCGTAATAGGCCTCGGGAGGGGGACGGCTGGTCGTGTAAAAGCCCAGCCGTCCCAGGACGCAAGCGACCAGAACGCCCACGAGTGCCGCGTCGATCAGGGAGACGAACACCCGCTTGCCTCGCTTCACGGCCTGCTCCTTGCCTCGTCGCGAGGCGTCTCCGTGGGTGTACGCGTTCACTGAACGGAGTCGGCCGCGAGGTGCGGCTGTTGATTCACGCCGAGCACCAGCAACGTATCCCTGGACGCGTTGAACTTCACGGTCGTGAACCCGGTGTCCCCAAATTCGAACCAGAGACGGCTGCCTCCCGTCAGTTCCCGCAGAGCAGCATTCAGAATGCCTCCATGAGCGACCACCAGGAGATGCTCACCTTCATATTGAACCAGCCGCTCGACCGCGACGCCTGCACGGCGGTGGAACGCCGCCTCAGATTCCCCTCCGTCCCGCGTAAAGGGCTCGAAGCGTCCGCGGGAGCTGGGAACCGGGTATTTCCTGAGTGCTTCGTCGTGTTTCAGACCAGCGAGTGGACCGTTGTCGAACTCCATCCAGTCTGAATCCGTCAGGAGTTCCAGTCCCAGGACATTCGCCAGGATGGCGGCGGTTTCGTGAGCCCGGAGAAGTGGGCTGCAGACAATCCTGCTGAACCCAGGCTGGCGTGCATGCCAGTACTGCGCCAGACGGTGCGCCTGCTCGCGCCCAGTTGCTGTCAGCGGAGCGTCGTAGCGTCCTTCATGCACACCTTCGTCATCTGCTCGGGAACGTCCGTGCCGGAGGAAGGTGATGTGCATACTGGCATCTTACTTTCGCTTCTGGTTAGGCGAGATGGCAATGCTCCCCAAGGTGGCAGCGTGACGGCCAAGGCCAGGAGGAGGGAGGTCAGGGTGGGGAGAGGGATCGGGGATGGGGGAAAGCGATTATCCTCGTCGTATATATTATTTAGCAAGCAGACAGGCAAGAACGGTTGTGGCAATTTGTTGGCCTCAAGGAAGCAGAGGGGAACCGAGTACGCAGACGGCCTGAAGTTCAGCCCGCCTGTTGCACGACCTGCTACCGCGTCCTAAAGGCTTTTTCTTGGTAAAAACGGCGTTGAGGAGCAGGGAGAGTGGAGCGAGCGGAATGGTGAAGGTTCGAGACTCGAGCATGCAGGTCAAGGAAGCCCTGTCCTCGTTGTCTTGACCTGCAACCTCGCTGCTGACGTTCCTGCCGTCGTGTGGGACGGTGGGATTGCTCGATCAGGTTGTTGCAACGGGCGGTGGAGATCACCTGGACGTGCTCCACGCTGTGAAGCAAGGGGAGCTCACGCAGGGCCGCACCATCGCTCCAGAGTTTGTCGGTGTGGATGATCTCCGGCACGTCGTACTCCAACAGCGGGTAGAAGAACGATCTGGCGGCCTTTGTGTCTCGGTGTTGCTGCAACAAGACGTCCAACACGGCTCCGTGTTCGTTGACTGCCCGCCATAGCCAGTATTTGACGCCGCCGACCTCCACGCACATTTCATCAAGGTGCCACCGGGAACCACGACGTGGTTCCCGGTGGCGTACACCTTGGACGAAGAGGTCGCTGAACTTGATGCACCACGTGCGGACGGATGCACGGGTCACGCAGATGCCCCGTTCCAGCAGAAGTTCTTCGACATCGCGGGAGCTCAAGGTAAATCGGTGGTAGAGCCACACAGCGTCCCCGATGACCGTCAGGGGGAACCGGTAGTCGGAGAGCTTCTGACCACTCAACACCGCGTCACCCTACCCCAACAACTTGCTACAACCGTGCAAAGCTCCTCTGAAACATGCTCGGTCACGCCTTACGCACGGGCATACACCCAATGGATCAGCTGGCTACTCGATCTTCCAACAGGGACAACCGTGAGATCAGCAGTCATTCGATCAGGCAAAGCTCCGCTAATATTTTCTTCATGAATCCCATTCACACCCGGGCTCAAGAGATCGCCGCTCACATCGACGCCTATCTCGCGCCCGTAGCAAAAGCCAAACTCTGGAAAAACGAGGAATATTCAATTGAGGCGGATGCCTACGTCCACGCCCTCGGTCTCATGAGTCACCTCTTCTACGCGGACCAGCACCTGCATACCAAAGAAGTGGACCTGGCCGAAGCCTTCTTAAATAAGAAGACACGGACTGAGACAGTAAAAGCCTTGAGGGAGTTCACTGAAATGTTCAAGGCTGTTGAGGACTCAGAAGCTCTTCCCGAATTCCTGAAAGCATCCCTCATGTACGACGAAAGTCAACAAAAGGGTACAACTCGCACCTTAATTGGTCTTCTCGAGCAGTTTGGCACACTGTGCATTGCAGTAGATGGGAAGAAAACAGAGGAAGAAGTCCGCGCCCTGAGTCAATATATCCTCCAGCTGATCGAAGCAAGTGAGAAGGAGCGCTTGATCATTCGAGCGACACTCGCCAAGACCGTGACTGCAAGCTCGTCTGCGCAGAACCCGCCCCCTCCCAAGGAACGGACGCTGGAAAGTCTCCTCGATGAACTTCGATCAATGGTTGGCCTTGCCCGTGTGAAGGAAGAAGTGACAGCTGCGACGAATTTGGTTCGTGTCCGCCAAATGCGCGAGCAGATGGGCCTTCCTGCCATGCCCATGAGCCTTCACATGGTGTTCACCGGCAACCCTGGTACAGGGAAAACCACTGTTGCACGCCTTATCGCCCTCATTTACAAAGAACTTGGCCTTCTCGAAGAAGGACACCTCACAGAAGTCGACCGCAGTGGCTTGGTGGGAGGCTACATTGGAGAAACGGCCATCAAGGTACAGAAGGTCGTTCAAAGCGCCCGCGGGGGCATCCTCTTCATTGACGAAGCGTACGCCCTGAAAACCGACGGGCACGACTTCTACGGGCAGGAAGCCATCAACACCCTACTCAAAAGCATGGAAGACCACCGCGACGACCTCGTCGTCATTGTCGCTGGCTATACCCAGCAGATGGAAGCCTTCCTCGAAACGAACCCTGGCTTGCGATCCAGGTTCAATCGTTACATCCACTTCGACGACTACACCGGCGAAGAACTCCTGAATATCTTCCAGTACATGTGCGCAAGCAACGGTTACACATCCACGCAGATCGCCGTGTACCAGCTCAAATCCCATTTTTCGAGCCTCTATGCCGAACGCGACCAAAACTTTGGCAATGCCCGCACCGTCCGAAATATCTTTGAGACGATCCTGAAGCACCAGGCGGGACGTGTGGTCACCATCAATCAGCCAACCGCCGATGATCTCTCGTTCATAGATCTAGCAGACATTGCATGGCTCTTCGAACGACCAGCCAAATCGCTCGCTGAAAGGGGCCGCGCATGACCATTCAGCTGACTTCGGGCAACAACACTTCTCTTACCGCAAATCATCCAGGCCTACAGCGCGTCCAGGTAGGCTTAGGATGGAACTTTCCTGAAGGTAGTGAACCTTTCGATCTCGACGCGAGTGCTCTCCTCGTTCAGTCCAATGGCCAAGTCCGGAGTGATAACGACTTTGTATTTTATAATAATGCTGAAGATATCGATATGAGCGTCCGCTACGGTGGCGATAGTCTCAATGGAATTGCAAGTGGAGATGACGAGGTAATCGTCATTGAACTCAACCGAGTTCCCGTTGAGATCTCCAAGGTTGTCTTGTGTGCCACAATCCACGAAGCGGTTGGGAGGGACTTTAGTAATGTGAATGGAGCCTACATCAGATTGCTAAACCTGGAGAATAGTGAGGAAATAGCACGCTTTGACTTACAAGAGAACTTTCTCGGCATGACGGCCATGCTATTTGGGGAAGTGTATCGGCACAACGCCGCATGGAAGTTTAGAGCTTTGGGAATGGGTTTAGAAGGTGGCTTACGTGCTTTGGTATCGAGTTTTGGAGTGAATGTCGACTAAAATCTGGTGGTGGCATAGGTTGTGCAAGTTCTGAGAAGGACACTTCTTAAGGTGGAAGCATGAGTGATGACAAGGACGCTGCAGCCCAATCCGAGGGTGAACCTCGGATTCTTCCTCCGCTGCCACCGCTTCTCAGTGACGAGGAGCGGGCCCGAATCCACGCTGAGGAGCTCCAGAGAAAACGCACACTTGCTCAATCCCGAGCCGATGAACGGGCCCGGGCCTCCAAGGAGAAGCTGGAGGCATCAATCGCGAGGAATACGGCCATCAGGGAGAAGTGTGCAGAAGAGGCGGCCCAGAGAAGGCAACTCGATCAGGAGCGGCGCGCGCAGTTCACAGTACAAGACCGACGTAGAGAGGATGTGGTGGTCCGGGTGATTCTTATTGCCCTTGTCCTCGCCGGTGCTTGGGCCCTCCGCGGCTTTCTCCCACGTTTCGGACAAGGGAAACCATCAAATGCTGCCTCAACAGAAGCAACACCCGTTGTTCCCCCTGATCCGCCGCGCAATGCCACGCTGGCGGTCCAACCTGCCGACCTGATTCGGGAAGAGTGCCTCAACAATCTTAGGACGAAAGTTGAGGCTCCGAGCGCGTCCTACGACCCAGAAAACTTACCTGCATTCGCGGATGGCCGTTGGTCGTGGCACAGCAGCGTGGGGGAATTCCTGAACGGGGCCGAAGTCCAGCGTCGCTTCACATGTTCAGTCCAAGGGGAGACATTGGACACGGCAACTGTGCAAACGAGCCTGCGCTGAGAGAACCGTCATTGTCACCGCCTTCTCAACGGGATCGCTTTGCTTGGAGGCTGGCCGCCGTCATCATCCTGGCTGGAGCAACACCCGCTAACTGGCCTGGGCGAAGTCAGGTTCAGCCGGAACCACGTCAGCCCGTTGAAGGAAGCAGATCAGGAGGGGCCAACTGCGCAACCAGTTCAGACCAGTAAGACGCTGCATCCCTCTGTAGATCACCCGGGGCAGCGAAGCTTAATTCGCAGGGCACTTGTCGGCCTGCCCCCAGCCACCTTGCCCCTGGTCTCTCCTCTTCGTGCTTTCTCCAAGCCACCGAGGCGCGGCTGGACGGTAACGAACCTCCACGCCGGACCACTCCAAGTGGGTGACGGGCTGCCGCCCCGGCCAGTCAGCGCAGGCGCTGGACGTGATGGGACTGGCGGCCTCTGGCCGCTCCGCCCACTTCGCCGCGCCCTTCAGCGGCGAATACAGGCGCTTGCGCCGTGAAGTGGACCGCCTTCCAGCTCCACGCCCTGCCTCTCCCACCTTCCAGACGAGGCCAGGGACTGGAATGCGGTAAGAAATCCAGCGGGCGACCGTGAGGAAGCCCGCATCTTTGGATTTCTGGTTTCCCGGCGCAGTTTGCCGGGAAAACCGCATGGAAGGCCGCGCAGGGCGGCGCTTCCTCAGCGATGACAGAGAAAGACAAACGACGGCGCAACACCAGCCAAGAAGTTGGGGGGACCGTGGAAAAATGCAGCGAAGGTCAAGGCGAACAGCGATGAACTTCCCGATCACACCTCCTTGCCAGTCCAGATAGAGAAGCGACGGCAGAGAGGACCCAACCATGAAGGAAGGACAGCGCTTAAGGGCAGGAGCCGTGAAGTATGAAGGGGGTGACTTCCTCATACAGGATGATGTACTTTGCTGTTGTGCCTTATTCGAAACTGAGCGAGCAGGTTCAGAAATTGTCCACCCCCCAGCAGAGCGATGCCTTCGTCAAGCGTTTCCGCGACGCGGTGCGAGAAGGCGAGTTTGACGCCATCGATCTTCCCGAGCGCTTCACACTGCCGAAGAAGTTCAAGCGTCGTGGCAGTGACGAGACCTACGAGAAGGACATGAAGGACATGGTGTTTGAAACCTCCTCCAAGTTCGACAAGTGGTTTGAAGGCGTGGAGAAGGAACTGGCCGCAGCACCTACCCGTAGCCGTGGCAAGCCGAGGCTCACGCTGGAGAACCTCGAAGAGGGCGTCCTTGATTTCAAGGCCCTCGCTGAAGAAACCCGCCGCAAGCTGCAGAACAGCTACGCGAAGGGCCAGAACCTCGGCAACTCGCGCAAGAGCAAGGCCGCAGCGCCCAAGCCCAAGGCCAAGCGCACCACCAAGAAGTAAGCGCCCGTTTGTCACGCGAACCCCCGCCTGATGTGCGGGGGTTTGGTGTGCTTGAGAACAGATCTGCCTTTGTATCAGATCTCGACTGGGGGTGAAGAGCTTTCGTTCTTGTCCTCGAGGGGGACCGCACTGGTCACGTTCGTACAGCGCGGAGAGGCGCTCACGGTCCCGCGTCTTGTGCAGGAAGAGGGCGGCAGGGAGCTGGTCACGGTGGGGTTTGAGGCCTTCACCCTGGAGTGTGTCCGCGGTGGCGAGGTGGGGCGGGTGGGTTTGTTCGTACTTGGGGATGTCGCGTTTCTTGCCCATGGGCTGCTCCTGCGCCCACTCCAGCAGATCGGAACGGGGGATGAAAGGGGAACGCAGATGCGAAGACTGGCAGAGGGCCGGAGTCACTGAAGCTATGCTCAGCTTGCCGGTCCACGTCCGTGATCTCCACGCCAGACACCAGGAGCGGCGCTGGCCTGACGTGCTTCTTCAGCAGCAGAGGCTCGACCCCCGCTCGCCGTGCTCAAAAGCCCTGTCCGGTCCTCCCGCTCTGGATTGGATCTCCGCATGGAACCGTTGTGCTGGATTTCCCCGACCAGTCAGCGCAGGCGCTGGACGATCGAGCACAGGCGGCCATCAGGGCCGCTCCGCTTTGGCTCCCCCGCCTCGGGGCGGGGGCCGGGGGGGGGACGTGAGGCGGAGCCGAACCGGGGAGCACCGCAGCGCCCGGCCTCTCCCCTGCTCAACGGGGGCGTTTCCACTTCTTGCCCGCCTGGCACACCAGACGCGCCGGGCGGGCTGGGGGGTGAGTGCGCCACCCCCCGCCGTGGATCAGTCGGCGGCCTGCGGCGTCATGCGGCTGCTGTTCTGGAAGCGCCCCAGGATGCTGGACACAGCCTGGTGAATGCGGCCCAGGCTGGCGCGGAGCTTCTCCGCGTTTCCACCCCAGGTGGTGAGGTAGTCGCTGACCGCGGCGGTCGCCTCGACCCCGTGCAAGCTCGCCAGCACATAGGCCGCCGCATCCGCTTCCAGTTCCCGGGTCTGGCGGTCGGGCAGGTCTTCCGCGCGCAGCTGTGCCCCCTGGAAGTGCAGCGCGGCGTGCGCCCACTCGTGGAACAGCACCCGGATGCGCTGGGCGGGCGTCGCGCAGCGGTCCGGATCGAGGGTGATCACACCCCCGTCCGTCATCCCGTGCGCTCTGCTCAGCGGTTCCCATTTCACGGGGTACGGGCAGTGCGACACGAGATGATCGAACAGGGCCAGGTCTCCGCCCTCCTGCGCGGTCATAAATGACGTCTCCGGCAACGGGTCGCCTTCGGTCGCCGTGTCAGGGAAAACGGTCACGGTACGAAAACCCACCAAAGCGCGCTTCTCTTCCCCGTTCTCCTCGACCCGGCGCGTCATGGGGGCGAGAATCTTGATGCCCTTCGCGCCTTTTCTGACGCGGCGTCCCTGCTGGTTCCAGGTCTTGATGCCCGCGACAAAGCGCGCTTCTGGGGCGGACAGGAGAATCAGCACCTGGTTGTTGACGCTGTAGGTGTGGAAGCGGGCGGCAAAGGCCAGGTACGCCAGCAGTTCGATGCTGCCTCCCTGGGCGAGGTGTTCCACGTGGTGCTCGACTTGCCGCAGGAGTTCAGCGGCGGGAATTGGGGCAGCGGGTGCGGTGTCGGTGGTCATGGGTCCCCCTCGAGCAAGCGTGGAAGCTGGCCCGTGTGCGTCGGTGCGTGGTGGGTGAGGGGCGGCGAGGTTGGCCGCCCCTGCCGGATCGAACTCAGCAGGCCATATCGGCGCGCGACTGGCGGAGGTCCATTAGGTGAAGCTCCAGGTTCTGCGCCATGCGCCGCCCGACCTCACCGACCCGCACGTCGGGGTTGATGCCCTGCACCGCCTCGTAAGCGTCGAGCTGCCACATCTCGAGCTGATCGAGGCTGGGGAGGAAGGTGCGGACCTGGCCGTCCTTGACGCTGGTAAACGTCAGGTCCGGGTTGAGAATGATGCACGCGCCTTCTGCACTGTGCTCGAAAACGACGCCGGGACGGGGGTTGCCAGAAATGTGGGTGCTAAACTCGCTCATATCCTTCTCCTGGAACGGGGTGGGATTTCTTCGGGGGCGTTCCGCCAAGAGCCGCCTCCGAAGTGCCTTTATATTACACGGTGTTACACCGTGTTGTCAAGCATTATCACGGCGTTACACCATGTTATGGTACGTTCAAGACATGACCAAGAAGGATCGTTATCGAGGGTTGCGGGCGAAACCTGAGAATTTTGGTGTAACCCCCCTTAACTCGGGAGAAGCCACACGCGTCTACCGTGTTCGGGCATCTGAAACGCTTCTCGACCGCTTTGGCACCATGACCGCTGAGGAGCGCGGACACTTTATTGAGCGTGCCTACGCGTTGCTCGACGCTGCACAAGGAGAAGGCTGAGCCTCTCCCCTGCCCTGCCTCCCCCCGGGTCGTTAGTCGCGTATGACCAGGGCCTTCTTTTCCCCCCGCCTCTGCCCCTGCGCTGTCCAGGGTGCAGTGCCCTCGTGCACCCGCAGGGCTTGCCCTGGACAGCAATGGCTCCCCGGATCGTGGACGGCGAAGCCGAAATGTTGAGGCGCCTTTCCCTCTGACATTTCGGCTTCTGCCCTCGCGGCGAGCGACCTTCTGCTGCTGGCCCCCTGAGGGCCACGGGCCTGGCCTCCCTCCTCTCCCCTGCTGCGCTTCACCCACCTTCCCACGGGGGTGCAGACGCGCATGCGCGTCAAGGGGGCCGCGGCCCCCTCCCGCGCAGGAGCGCACGCGCTCCGAAGCCGACCTCGCCCACGCGGCGAGGTCGCCCACCCCATGGACAACGCTTGAGCCCAGGCGTTGACCTTCAGCGGTTTACAACACGGTGGGCCAAGTTGAGGGGAGAAGCCATCGCCTGGCACATCGCCCACGCCCTCTCTCTAAAGGGCAAGCCGGAACGCATCACCTTCCAGCAGATCACCAAAGACGCGATTCTCAAGGCGTTCCAGCAGACGCGGGCCTTCGACTATGCCCTGGTCGGCGCGCAGGAGGCCCGCCGTGCCCTGAACCGGCTGTGCGGCTACGGCGTCAGTGCGGTCCTCTGGAACAGCATTGCCCCCACCTCAGCGCGGGCCGCGTGCAGTCTGCCGTGACTGGTGGCTCTGGCCCGCCGACGACCACCTCATCACCGCCCTGGTGCAGCCGCTTGACGGCGAACCCTTTCAAGCCTTGGTCATGAGCATCAAGGGGCAACCCCTCGCCGGGCCCAAGGACTTCGACGCTTCCGGGCAGCTCAAGGGCGACTCCCCCTCCCTGTTGATTACCCTTGAGCAGGCCGTGCAGATCGTGGATTACCTCAAGGCCCGCCCGCTGACGGTCAAGGCCATGGAACGTCGCCTTACACCGCCCGGCCACCCGCGCCCTTCATCACCTCGAAGCTCCAGCAGGCTGCGAGCCGGTCACTGAAGCTCAGCCTCAAGCGAACGATGGACGTGGCGCAGAACCTATAGGAGACGAGCTTTATCACGTATATGCGGACAGACAGCCCATCTCCCAGTGAGGAAACCACAGCCGCAGCTCGTGACACGGTCACAGCTGCCTTTAGACTGGACGCAGGATTTGCAACGCTTCAGACAGATTATACACCGCTTGGATCTGAGCGATCTGGTCGTGGGCCATGCGTGCCCTGTCGGCTCGAGCGAGCGCTGCTCGCAGGGTCGTGGCGTCCAGGTCAGTGCAGTACGCGGGAGAGCCCGGCTGCATCGCCCAGGAGTCGGCCAGGCTTCCCGCGTCAACAGCCTCGAACCCTGAATCCTCAACCAGTTGCATCACAACCTTCTTGTCCGCCAAGTCATCGCCCGCGACGGGAAGCGCCACCCGATCGGGCGCACCGGGACGGCGTCCCTTGAGGGCGCGACTGCGTAACCATCCCGTCCGCCCGTCCTCGCTACTCTGCGCTGACTCATGCGGAAGATTGTGCACGTGGATGCGGACGCCTTCTTCGCGAGTGTGGAACTCCGGGACAACCCGAGCCTCCGTGGGAAGCCGGTGGCTGTCACGTACAAGGGTCCCCGCAGCGTGGTGACGACGGCGACATACGAAGCAAGGCAGTACGGCGTGAAGAGTGCTCTGTCCTTGCGGACAGCTCTGGCCCGTTGTCCCCAACTAATCGTGGTCGAGCCCCGCATGGACGCGTACCGGGAAGCAAGCCGGATCATCCAGAGCGTCTTCCTGGAATTCACGGACTTGGTTGAGCCACTGAGCTTGGACGAGGCGTACCTCGACCTCACGGACCCGAAACAGGGACCAAAAAGTGCGACGTTGATCGCTCGGGAGATCAAGCGGCTGGTGCAGGAACGCACGGGAGGGCTGACCGTCTCCGCTGGCGTGAGTTTCAACAAGATGCTCGCCAAACTCGGCAGCGGGATGAACAAGCCGGATGGTCTGACGGTCATCCTGCCTGAGGAAGCGGACGCGTTGATCCTGTGCTTGCCGGTAGGGGAGTTCTACGGGATTGGCCCGGTAACTGCGACCAAACTGCAGGAGATGGGCGTCCAAACAGGAGCGGATCTACGGCAAGTCTCCTTGGAGCGATTCACCCGTGAGTTTGGATCGCATGGGGCGCATATGTACCAGATTGCGCGGGGAATGGATGACCGCCCTGTGGATCCGAGTGAGGACCGGAAGTATCGGGTGGACTGAACCCTTAGGAGCGGACCAAGAGGCCAAGCACTTCGTCCCCGTCAGCCCGTAGGCTGACGGCACCGAAGGAGCCCGTATGCCCGGACGTACCCACAGCCGTGAGTTCAAGCTCGACATCGTGAATCAAGTTGACGGGGGTCAAAAGACGACCGCTCAGCTCTGCCGAGAACACGCTCTCTCGCCCAGTCTGATCCACCGCTGGCGGAAGGAGGTCGAGGTGCGTGGGGAAATGGCCTTCACCGACCAGGCCAAGCCCGACCAGTCGTTGGAACAGCGAATCGCCGAGTTGGAACGGTTTTGCGGGCAGTTGTCGTTGGAGAACACAATCCTAAAAAAGTCGTTGGCGACGTACCGCTCGAAACAAGGCACCAAATGATCGAGGATGCGCGGAGCGCGCCCAAAAGAGGTGTCGGTGCGTCGTCTGTGTGAGCTGCACGGGGTTAATCGCTCGTGGTTCTACGAACAGCAGGGCCGGGAGGAGATGGACGCCGATCAGGCGTTGTCCCAGGACATTGAGGCCGTAGTGGTGGAGTTCGACGGATACGGATATCGGCGTGTCACCCGCGAGTTGGCCCGACGAGGCCGCCCAGTGAACCACAAGCGCGTGTTGAGAGTCATGCGGGAACGCCGGTTGCTCTGCCGCCCGAAGCGCCGCTATCGGGCGACAACCGATTCCAACCACAACGAGAAGCGCTTCCCAAATCTGCTACGCGAAGTCGTCCCAGTACGGCCAGATCAGGTCTGGCAAGCCGATCTGACCTACGTGCGAGTCCGCCAAGGCTTTGTGTACCTGGCCTGCGTGCTGGACGGTTTTACCCGTGAGGTGGTGGGCTGGTCCATGTCAAAGTTTCTGGACGCAGATTTACCGCTGGCAGCGCTCAACAACGCGCTTGCAGCGCGTTGTCCTGCCCCCGGTCTGCTGCACCATTCGGACCAGGGCGTGCAATACGCCAGTCGGGTGTACGTGGACCGCTTGCGGTCCGCAGGAATCACGCCAAGTATGTCCAGGACAGGCAATCCCTATGACAACGCCAAAATGGAGAGCTTCTACAAGACCCTGAAGACTGAGGAGGTCGATCTGCAAGAATACGTCGATCTGGACGACGCTCGACGACACATCGAGTTCTTTATTGCGGACCTGTACAACCGTCGCCGACTGCACTCCAGCCTGGGGTACGTTCCACCCGCCGAGTTCGCCGCCCGCTACACTACCGCCCAGATGTGACTTGCCCTGCGGTCCGCTCGATTGGGTTCACTCCAGTTTCGCCTTGTGGAATCCGGAAGAACTCTGGTACCTGGCCTCCTACGCGGCAGCGGCCCTAGTCAGTGGCCAGATCACTGGAAAAGAAGGGGAGAAATTCAACGCCGGTAAGCTCGGGCAGCGGACCATTGGTAAGGACGGTGTGGTCATCCTCGGACCCTTGACCGTGTTTGACAAGAGCAACATCGACAAGTTCAGTTTCTAACGCCGTTTAGGGCTGAGCGAGGTTATGGGCGAGGACAGCCAGGACGACGCGGAGCCGGAGAGAGGGAAGTGTTTTGGTCTGAACGGAGCGAATTTGAGCTTCGACCAATTGTGAAAAGACGGTTTCAATGCGTTTGCGGAGCTTTGGGTGGCGGTCTTGCCGCCACCCGTTGTCATAGCGGGTGTTTTTCTTGGGTGGGAACAGGTAGCCCAGGCAGCAATAGCCCTTGTCCCCAATGATCTTTGGCCCGCCGAACTCAGGCCACCTCCGGTTCAACTCATCGCTGACGGTGGTGTCGTGAAGATTGGCGGGTTTGAGGAGGGACTGGACGATCTCCCCTGCGGGTGTCACCCAGGCATGCAGCTTGTACCCGTACACGTCGCCCTGGGTCCCAAACCCCCATTTCGCTCCCGGGAACTTGCACCGCTTGCCTCGTTTCGGGCGACACACCGGGAGCGGCATGGAGTCAATGATCACTTCTGCACAGCGTTTGGCGGGGCTGACCAAGGCTTCGAGGCGTTCCAGCAGACGCACGCTTCGCATGTACGCCTGGATGTAGGAGGGAAGACCGACGCGGTCTTCCCTCAACATGTTCCACCAGATCGAGCGATACGGCTGCTTGAACACGAAGCGAGCGAGCAAGAGGGCCACGAGCAGGGCATCCGTCAGCTTCTGATGCTTAAATCGCTTCTGATCGCTGAAGTGCCGCTTCGCCCAACGGTGGAGCTGACGAATCACCGCACGACGACCTAAACTATGATGGTGACGGTATCTGCACATACCGTCTCCATTTTTCCTCGTCTCCGTCCTACTCGGCTACCCCAGCCTCAAGCCCTAAACGGCGTTCCCTGCTAAATAAGTCCCAGCGTTCCTTCAAAGCCATTGCGCCAAGTACGCCGCTGTTACTGATTCTGTCGCGAAGCCGCTATGGCTACGCTGTTCCGATACTCCGTTTTTGGGAGTCCACAAGATGCGGTCGGAGGACTTAAGGAACGCTTTGGCGCGCGAGTACCCAGGGGCATTAAGGAACTTCTGCATCCCCACCAGCTGCTCTCCAGGGACTGCTTCCAATACGTCACTCACGATGTAAAGCAGGGATGCCGGGTACAACCCGTTCAGTGCGTCACCACTGTCCTGTTCGTGCCCGTCCTTGAGGCCCAACGCAAGGAAACGTTCGAACAAATGTTGATGGGCCAGCACACGGTTCTCGAAGTCAGCGTAGGAAATGGCGGCCGCGAGGAACACGAGGTTTTTAAACAGCGGAGGGCCGGACGGCTTGTCCTGCCACACGACGTTCGCCGCTTCGAGAAGACGACTATGTAGAATCGTGCCCGCGCTGTGGCCAATCAAGGACATCTGAAACTGCTCCGGATACGCCTGCCGCCAGTCCATCAACCGCTGAACAAGAAGGCGTCCAGGCATCTCACGGCCCTGAGCGACGTCCTTACTCACGCCATCCCCAAAGGTCCACTTGGCCATGTCTTTCATCGCTTGCCATCCACTGCGCGCGATATCCACCAGGCCAAGCGCGCGTGCCAGTTCTTCCATAACGTACCGCCGCACCTCCAGACTCCACCCGTTCACCGCACCCACGACGTGCCGCGCCGAACTCACCACGCGAGCAACCAAACCCTTGAGCCACCGTGCGAAGGCAGCCTCGTCAGGTGCGTGACCGTCAAAAGAGCCTCCCGAATTCAGGAAGGAAAAAGTGTTGAGCTGCCGCTGCGGAGCAAACCGCGCGGAAGCCACGTCTGCTTCAAATCGCCGCACGATACGGCGGGCCACTTCATCGGAAGTCGCTTGCTCCATAAGGGAACGCGCCACCGTTTGATAAGGGGTATCGCTCCTGGCTGTCAGCGACCTGAATACAGGCAAGGTTTCCAAGGTGTCACTTTGCCCGGACGAGCGCATGAGCCGGACCAGTTGTCGTCTGGATGAGGAGGCGTACAGTTCATAGCCCTGCGGCTTGAGTCCAGGGGGGTCAAGCCGTTTGAGACTGCTGAGGTTTTCAAAGATCACTTTGGGTGGAGCGTTGTAGGACCGCTTCGCCTGTTCCACCAGTTCAGTCAGAGCCGTCTGTCCGGCCACGTGCTGCAATGTCTCGCACAAGCCGTTCTCCCACAACAAGGCGAACAGGTGCGCCGAGCTGCCCAGCTTGCCCACAATCTTCTGTTGTACCCCAAGGTTAGTCTCGGCCCCAATGCGCTCAGTATTGAGGCCACCGTGTGCGAAGAGAACGAGGTGAAGCGGTGCCTCTGACTTGGCAGCGCGAATCTCCTTCTCCAGCGCGGCCAGCCGTTCATCCAGGTCGAGACGCGACGATCTGTAGTTCCCACTCTGACTGTCGTAATCCCCTGTGCGGTCGATGTTGAGAAAATACGCAAGAGATGGGGGTATGGTCATACGGTCTCCTTGGTAGGTCTTCGCTGCCGGGAGGCGAGGGAACATCTCCGAACTCAATGCCCTCAGACGTGAACAGGGAGGGGCATTGTCGTGGGAAACGCATGGTGGGCAGTGGCCTCGAATGCGACTTTACTCTGTGAGATTCACAACCGTAGCCAACAGGAGAGAGGGCTTATCCACCGGGTGGATAAGCCCTCTTCAGTTCTTAGCAAGTGCTCTATTTGCCGTTAGCGGCGGGCCTTTCGTGGACTGTCTTCCTCCAGTAAGGCACGGAGTTGCTGCATCAATTCCCGAGCCTGGATCGCCCGGTCGTCAGACAGACGGTCCACGCGCCCCAACATGCGGCGCAAGCCTTCCGCCTCCGCATGCGCTTCGCTACGGGCCACTCCCAGTACCCTCTGAACCCGCTCACGCACCAGAGCGCTCGTCAAGTGTTCTTCTACTGCCGCTCGCAGAACCCCCTGCCGCTCGGCTCCTTCAGGCAGGGCAAGCAGCTGATACGCCACCTTCGCATCAAGCCGCCCCGTCTGCACGGCCATTCGCTCCTCTGAGGTCAACCGCAGAATCTTCGATCTCTGCTGTACCCACACGCTCAGCCCCGTGCCGAAAGTCCGGCGGAGCAAGTCGGCCACACCAAACTCGTCGCGCTCCGGGTAATTGCGCGCGCGGGTGAGATAGGCGGGCAGCTCATCGCGCGGCAGCCCCGTGTGACGAGCAAGCAAGTCGAAGCCCAACAGCGTCTCCTGCACGAGGTCAAGGTCCTCACGCTGGCCGTTCTCAATCAGGGCCAACTCCTCGGCCTCCACGTCCGACAGGGAGCGCACCACTACCGGAAGGGTACGCAGGCCCGAACGTTCTGGCAGGCCTTCCTGAGCGTCGAGGGCCCGCGCGGCCTCGAATGCCCGCCAGCGCCTCTCTCCTGCGACGATCCAATAACCCCCTGGGCGGGGTCGCACCAGCAGGGGCGTAAGCACCCCATGTTCCCGAATACTCGCGGTGAGATCTGCAAGGGCCTCCGGAGAGAACGGGTCCTGCCCCGGGCGCAGGTAACGGCCTCTAGGGTTGAAGCCCGGCTGAGGCTGCACGAGGTTGGGCATGACGTGAATCGCGGCAGCTTGCTCTACGCCTCCCAGGGCATCAAGGGCCGCCCCTCGCGGCACACCCGGCAGCACCGTCGCTGTGTGACGCCTTGTCACAGCGCCTCCTCCACTGCAGGCTCAGTGGGGGAGAGCGTGGAGGAAGGGGACACACCCAGCGCGGCAAGCAGGTCGTCTGCCACAGCCTGATACTCAAGCGCCGCCTCACTGCGTGGGCGATGCACCACGACGGGTTGCCGCGCTTCCAACGCGCCGCCCACGACAGGCACACGGTCTCCAATGGCGCGGCTCACTGGCGCGATAGCCGCGTACTGCTGCAGCGTCGCCATGATGTTCTTGTGATGGTTGAGGTTGGGGCGGATACGGTTGGGCACAAAGAGCCGAACGCCGATCCGTGGGCTCACAGGCCGGGCGAGCTTGAGCAACTTGCCGAGTTCCTCCAGGTTCTCCATGCCCTTGATGCCGTTGACCGGGACCACAAGGTGATCGGCAGCGGCCACAGAGGCGTAGAGCAGGTGGGACAGACTGGGCTTGGTGTCAAGGAAGAGGAAGTCGTACCCCGTGAGGGCGTCTAGCGCGTCGCGCAAGTTATGCAGACGGCTGGGGTCCGTGGCGAGCAGGGCGTCAGCCCCGCCGAGGGAGGCGTTGGCTGGCCACACATCTACGCCGTAGACGCTGGTGGGGGAGGGCAGCATTGTCCCGTCACGTGCGAAGACGCTGAGCGCCGGGGCGTCCTCCAGCAGGGCAGTGGGAGGAGTGCCGTCCTCCTGCGGGTCGTGCAGCCCAAGGCTTTTGGTCAGGGAAGCTTGTGGATCGAGGTCAACCAGGCCGACGCGGTAACCACGTGAGGCAAGGGCATACGCGACTTCGCGCGCAGTTGTCGTCTTACCCTCACCGCCAGAGACGTTCGTCACGACAATACGTTGCGTGTTCATGGAGTCCTTTCCGAAACGTGCCCGAACGCGGTCGTGATGCAGGCGCCAGTAGTCTGCGAGTGGCACGAGCGCCGCTACAGCCTCACTGTGCCGCTCTACTACGAGCCGCTCGCCCGCCTTGACGCGGGCGAGGTATTCCGGCAACTTCGTGCGCAGCTCGCGGGTCTTCACAAGCGTGCGGGAGTCGTTCGTCACAGAATGAGCTTAAACAAAGGTGTACACCTTTGCAATAAGAGTATTTTCCAAGCAGGACTTGGTGCGTCTGCAAGGGAGAGGGACTTGCAATTTTGGTGCCCCCGCCAACTCCTGAGCTTGTGGCTTTCCACTTAACAGATGACTTGTTGAGCGAGCTGTATCACCAGGGCAACATCTGCCCGGTCACCATTGCCACCATGCCTCACCCAGGGCGCCTGACCACCCAATTACAACCCACCGAACGAGCCAAATGCAGAATAGGCAGAGGACCATCGGGACTGCGACGCCGCCTGCTACCGCCGCCTGCTGCGTTACGGAAACCAGCACGCCCACGGCCTGCTCGACTGGCAGCTGGGCTTGACCTACCTCCGTGCTCTGGTCGATCCGTCGTTCGACTGTGGACAGGACGGGAACTTCGACCATCCCGGGTTGAGGGACTGGCCCGGCACCGCCGCACGGCTGGCGGAGGAGATGAAGACCCGGTTCCCTCTCAACAAACTTCCCCGTCCTCGATGAGTGAGAAAGCGTCAGGGGGCAGCACCAAAATAGGTAGGATAGTGCATGGCAACTTACTTTTACGGGGTCGTTCCAGATCATCGTAGTGAAACTCCGCTGGAAGACAGAATCATCTGCCTTTCTGCAAAAAGCATGTTAGCTAGCTTGGTCTACACCAACAAGCCAGAAGGCTTCACGAATGAAGATGCACGTCGAATCCTCGGGGATGATCACTTTGATCTGGAAGACTTCGAGGGTACGAAGGCATTCAGCGGGGATGATGAATACTATCAGTACCCGCAATTAGTCATGCTCAATGATCTCCCCCGGGCTTTGAGTGACCTTGGGGAAATAAATTCAGGGAGAGTTGACTCTTGGTTAGAGATTCCTGTCAGTAAAGAGCAGGAGATGCTGGATATTGCGGATCGACACGACTTCAAGCTAATAAGAGACGACGCTTTGGCTCTGGCTGTTGATCTTTTTACGGATGAACGCAATCGCTTCGATCGAGAGAGATTTAGGAATACGGTCGAGCTCCTCCAACAACATCTTTCGTAGAATTTGGACTGTGCGGCCACTTGGTAAAACCTGGTGGCTGCACAGAAGTAAGGGAGCGGTCCATCCAGCTCGGCTGCGTTTCGCTCGACGTACTCCTCGCAAACATCCTGCGAAAATACCCTGCAAGTTCGTAGCCACAAGGGCCGGCACTCCTTGAACAGGAGCGCCGACGAGCTGCAACATCACTTGACCTGCGAGGGTTCCTTCATTCGTCGGAGGTTCAACACGTGCCCCCATCCTATGAACCTCCGGAATCCACACCCACCACGGCACCCCTCCCGGATCTTCGGTTGGACCCCCGATGGCAGAACTTCACCTGGACGGCCAGCATGCGGGTGCGCGCATTCCTAAAGCCGGCTGAAGTGCACGGCGATGACTCCCGCATCCGCGTCACGTATGACGAGAAGAGCCTTTTTCATGCCCGGCAGATCACCCGCCTCTTCAACGAACTCGCCCAGGCCGTCCTCAAAACCTTTGGACCAGTAGAGCTGGAAATCGTCACGCCGGAGGGCGTCTACACTCAGCAGCCCACAGGACCGCTGGAAACTCTCTCCAGCCCAAGTGCGCCGCCGCCTCGCCGGAACGTTCCGCTCTCCCAGAATCAGTGGGGAAGCGCCGTCATCCAGCGAAGCACCATGCAGATGCGTGCGTTCTTGAAGCCAGCCCAGTTCCACGTCGAGCCAGGGTATGTCCGCATTACATTCGATGAGAAGGAGGTCTTCCGTGGCAGACAAGTAACGCAAAAATTCGATCAGCTCGCTCAGGTGGTACGACAGGTGTGTGGCCCCGTCACGCTTGAGCTTCTCACACCTGACGGAAGCCGGAAGGAAACGTTGGAAGCCGACCTTTCAAAGCTGCCAAGGAAGGAACAAGGCGGTCATAACACAGTCACGCCAGAACTCAACTTCGCGGTCATCGACTTGGAAGAACCAGGCCTGTCCGGCTCCGATACCTCTCGGCCCCCTCCTTCCCTGCCCAACCGTTCAATTCAAATCGCTCCCCCCCCATTCACCCACAATCTGGTCGCACCCGCC
This sequence comes from Deinococcus hopiensis KR-140, assembly GCF_900176165.1. Taxonomy (NCBI): domain Bacteria; kingdom Thermotogati; phylum Deinococcota; class Deinococci; order Deinococcales; family Deinococcaceae; genus Deinococcus; species Deinococcus hopiensis. Next base: position 65,566 of record NZ_FWWU01000001.1, on the reverse strand, counting down.
CGACCAGAGCCGGTATTTCCCCATTGTCATGACTCCAGTGGACGTTTGCCCGCTGAACACAACTCCCTGGTAGACACGTCAAGGACTTCGAGCCTTCCTGCCAAGCAAGGTCCCCTCCCCATATTGGAAGGGCCACAGCACGATCCCCTGGCCGTCATCCCCAATCTTCTCCGGAACATGCGCCGCTACCTGGTCGCCACGCTGGACGTGCGTCGACAACAACCCAAAGTCAGTGGCTCGAACATGGTGCCAGAGGTCCCCCACCACCTGGAGGGCTTAGGGCAACCCTTTCGTGCCCCTCGGGAACCCATGCCAGCACTTGCAGAAGCGGAAAGCTTGGCGACCGCACCAACCATGCCAACCCTGCCGTGGATCACCGCCACCTCATCGGGAACTTCGTCAGAGGCCAAGGCCCTCAAACGGCAGACGGGGCGACAGCAGGGCCGCTGGGAGCAGTTGCACAGCCACCACGCCTACATCGGCTCATTCCTTGAAGAAGCCCGCCGCCGTGTGAACGAGACGCGCAAGAACGCCCAGCCTGTACCACTCCAGTCCTACTGGACCAACTACCACGTCCTCAATCAAGCTCAGGCCGCCTGGTACTTCTTCTGGCGCGCACGTTTCCGCGCAGGAGAAGCGCTTGAAACCGATTTGAGTTACCTCTTCCTTCACGCCTATGAGGTCATCCATGGCGTGGGCTTTCCCCATCCAGAAGCCGCATTCCAGCACCTCCGCCGCCTCTGGCACAGGTACCGGGAATCCCATCCTCGGCTCGACGACTACCTCCCATCCTGGTTGACGGACTTCGTTCACTACTACGAACTGGGTGAAGCAGAAAAGCAAGCCTGGTTGGAAGAGGCCAAGGCGTACGGGAGAAGCGATCTCACGGTGGACCATGGGGAGGACCGGGCGAACCTGCTCATCCAGCACTGGCTGGAAGGCGATGACCGAACGCACGTTCCCCAGGAGATGTTCCGCCACCTCATCACGTATACCCCCAACACCAACAAGTTCTACCGGGATGCCAAGGACCAGGCCACCCTCGATGCCTTGTTCGACCGCGCCATCACCCTGATAGACGAGTTCTACCGGGAGACAACCGGCACATCGGTATTCGAACGCCTGGGACCGAAAACCGCCACCCAGATCAACAGACGCGCGTTCGCAGGCGCCGTGTTCGAGGGACCTCCCTTCTCCTACACGATTGGCACCGTACCGCGCTACCCACAGGACGGGAAACTCTCCAAGCTGCTCACCCAAGGTGTCCGACACGCGGAGAATCTCGCTCGGAAGCAGGCAGGCACCAAGTTCCTCCTCCGCGACATCGACCTAAGTGAAGACCTCAAAGCCTATCTCGATGCCCACCTGCTGCCTCAGCAGCAAGCCCCCCAGGCGACCTTGCCTGCCCCGCAGCGTCTTGCCACCGGGGTACAGCTGGACCTGAGCCGCCTGGCCATCTTGCAACGGGAGTCCGAGGAGATTCGGGAGCGCCTGCTCGAAGAAGGCCTGCCTGGGGAATCTTCAGCAGCAGCAGCACCGCTTTCGCCACGCCCACCCGCAGACCAGCCCGAGACGGCTCTTGATTCACCTGGATCGGCCTTGACCACCACTCCTTTCCTGGTGGATACACCTAGATCTCGCCCCGCTCACCTGGACACTCTCGCCACAGCTCTGGGCACCATGTCACCTCCTGCGCAAGACCTCCTGCGGCAACTCCACGATCAGGATTGGGAAATGTCAGAGCGTGACGTACAACTGCCCCTCGGCACCTTCGTCAGTACGCTGGTGGACGAGGTGAATGAGGCCGCGGAATCCACACTGGGTGACGTTCTACTTCAGCAGGAAGGCGGGCTCCTCATCGCCGTGGAGGATTACCGTGAGGAACTGAACTTCTTGCTGTATCCGCAGGAAGAGCCCCTCACCGCTCCCGCAAAACGCCTCGAAGGTCCGTGGCAGGACCTCGCCGAAGTCCTGCCACTCTTGCATCTGGAAATCCTGGCACGCCTCCTGCAATCTGACCTGTCGCTGGTGGAACTGGAGGCCTTCACTGCTGCTCGGCACGCTCTCGCATCAGCCGTCCTGGAAGATCTGAACACCCATGCCCTTGACACCCTCGGGGATATCCTGATTGACCCCTACGGCGACCCCCTCACGGTTGAGGTGGCGTACCGTGATGATGTCCGCCGCGTACTCCAAGTGCGAAGCCTCACCCTCCCGGAGTAACCCAGACCCATGACGCATCCCCCCACGATCCCCAGACGCATCACAACCGCCCTCTTCAGCTCCCTAGGTGCCGGAGTTGTTCCCCGCATCGGCATCGAGCACATCGTCGTGGGCCGCAAGCCTGAGATTGAGGCATTGCTGGGGGACATCGCCAACGTCGCCGATGGCGGTGCGGGATTTCGGGTGATCTCCGGGCGCTACGGAGCTGGGAAGAGCTTCCTATTGCAACTCCTGCGCAACTACGCGATGAACCGCAATTTCGTGGTGGCAGACGCTGACCTCAGCCCAGAACGCCGCCTCACCGGTGGTCGTGGTCAAGGTCTGGCCACGTACCGGGAACTGGCACGCAATCTATCCACGCGCGTTCGCCCGGATGGTGGTGCGCTGCCGGCCATGCTGGAGAAGTGGATCAGCGGCGTGCAGGGGCAGGTCGTCGCAAGTGGCATCACCCCGAACGACCCGTCCTTCGGGAGTGCCGTTGAAGGACGTATTCATGAAGCGGTGAATGAACTCGAAGGGCTGGTGCACGGCTTCGACTTCGCTCGCGTGATCAGTGCCTACTGGCGAGGCCATCAACTCGGGAATGATGAATTGAAGAATGCAGCGTTGAAGTGGCTGCGCGGGGAGTACTCCACCAAGACCGAAGCGCGAGAGGCGCTGGGCGTGCGCGTCATCATCGACGATGACACTTGGTACGACTACGTGAAGTTGCTCGCCCAGTTCGTCAAGTCCATCGGCTACGCAGGCCTGGTAGTCGTGATTGATGAGGCAGTGAACCTCTACAAGATCACGCAGAGCGTCTCCCGCAATGCGAACTACGAAAAGCTCCTCACGATGCTGAACGACACCCTGCAAGGGCGGGCGCAGTACTTGCAGCTCCTGGTCAGCGCAACACCGCAGTTGGTAGAGGACACCCGCCGTGGGCTGTTCTCCTATGAAGCGCTTCGCAGTCGCTTGGAACAGAGCCGCTTCGCTCGTGAGGGCCTGCAGGACTACGCAGGTCCAGTGTTGCGCCTGGAGACACTCAGCAATGAAGAAGTGTTCGCCCTACTGACCACGTTACGGCGACTACACGCCTTGCATTACGGGTATTCCTCCACCATCAGCGACGATGACCTGTTGGCGTTCATGACCGAGGTGCTGGGTCGACTGGGTGCCGGAAACTTTCTCACGCCACGCGACGTCACCCGAGATTTTGTCAGTGTGCTCAACCTGCTGCAGCAAAACCCAGGGGAATCGTTCCTCGGCATGGTGAAGGGATCTGATTTCGTGCCCTCGAAGACTGACGTGCTGGGTGAGGCGCGAAGAGAAGAGGAAGTCCCAACGCCGACCAGCGCGGAGTTCGCAGCGTTCGACCTGTGACGGCCGATCCGTTCTCCCGCCTGGCACCGTTCATCCAGGAGTACATCTGGAAGCATGGGTGGACGGAGATTCGCGCGGTGCAGGCAGCGGCGTGCGCCGCCCTGCTGGATACGGACGATCATGTCCTGATTGCTAGTGGAACAGCGAGTGGAAAAACGGAAGCGGCCTTCCTACCGATTCTGACGCTCCTGGCTCAGGACCCACCCCAGAGTGTTGGCGTGCTGTACATCGGGCCGCTTAAAGCGCTGATCAATGACCAGTTCTACCGCTTGGACGGACTTCTAGAGGAATCGGGTATTCCCGCATCTGCCTGGCATGGGGATATCAGCGTCAGTCGCAAGAAGAAGACGCTGGAGAAGCCCAGGGGGGTCCTCCAGATCACCCCAGAGTCTCTTGAGGGCCTGTTCCTGCGGCGGGCCTCAGTGCTGAGCCATGTGTTTCGCGATCTGCGCTTCGTCATCATCGATGAGGTGCACGCCTTCATGGGGGACGAACGGGGGCGGCAGGTGTTGTGCTTGCTGGAGCGGTTGGAGCGTGTCACCCGCGTGCCACCGCGGCGCGTGGGCCTCTCCGCAACCCTAGGGGATTTCGGGCTTGCTCAGGACTGGCTGCGGGCGGGGACGCAGCGCGGAGTTCAACTGGTGAACGACGCGGGCAGCAAGCGACGCCTGCACCTGGCGCTGGAGCATTTCCCCCGGTATGAAGCTCAGGGGAAGGAAGAGTTTGGTCCGCTGGACGAAACGCCGGAACTCTATCAGCAGTTGTACGAGCGGACGCTCGGGCGTAAAAGCCTGATCTTCCGCAACACCCGGCATGACGTGGAGGAAACGGGCGTGACCTTACGCGACCTCGCGGAGGGTCACGCCACGCCGGACATCTACCACGTGCATCACGGCAGCGTCGCCACAGCCTACCGGGAGGATGCAGAGCGGGCCATGCGTGAGGAGGGGCGGCCAGCCTGCACGATCGCGACGGTGACCCTGGAACTGGGCATTGATCTGGGTGAACTTGAGCGCGTACTGCAGGTGGAACCGCCGCCGAGCGTGTCGAGCTTCGTGCAGCGTCTGGGACGCACAGGCAGGCGGGGCAACCCTGGAGAGATGATTTTCTCCACGCTGGAGCGCCCGTACCGGGACACGGACCCCCCTCATAAACGCCTGCCTTGGTCCCTGCTTCAGTCGATTGCGACAGTGCAGCTGTACTTGGAGGAGCGCTGGGTGGAACCGGCCCGGCAACCTAAACTTCCCTGGAGTCTCTTGGTTCACCAGACGCTCGGGGCACTCGAGCAATACGGGGAGATGGCTCCACGAGAGTTAGCGACGCGGGTGCTGACCTTGACGCCTTTCCGGCACGTCACGCAGGAGCAGTACCGCACTCTGCTGCTGCATCTCCTGGCGGGAGATCATGTGCAACGAACGGACGAGGGTGGACTCATCCTCGGTCTGGCTGGCGAGCGGCTCGTCAGCGACTGGCATTTCTTCGCGGTGTTTCCCGATGTACCGGAGTACGCGGTGTTCAGCGGTCCCGGGCAGATAGGAACGCTGAGTAGTGCGCCGGAAGTGGGCCGGGTGATTTCCCTGGTTGGTCGAGCCTGGCGGGTCATGGATGTGGATGAGACTCGTCGGCAGGTTTTCGTGCGGAGAGAACGGGGGCGCAATACCAGTGTGTGGCTCAGCAGTGGAGGCGAAGTGCATGACCGCGTGGTGCACAAGATGCGCGACGTACTCGAAGGGCAGGTGACATATTCGTACTTGCAGGCTCGGGCGAAAGATCGCCTGGAAGAAGCCCGTGCCCTGGCACGAGCCACGAATCTTCTCGAGGGAAACGTACATGCGCTGAGCGACCGACACACCCTTCTGCTCCCCTGGCGCGGCACTCGCGTGCATGAAACCCTGCTCCGGCTCATGACTGCCATTGGAGAAAGTGGGGGAGCCTCCTTGACCGCGTCGAGCGACACCCCGTACTCCTTAATCGTAAGTGCCCGTCCGGAGGAACTGGCGACCTTCGCGAGGGACCTTCCATCGGAAGAAGCCGTGCGCTTGCGCCTCCGCGAGGTGTTCCTCAATCGACCAGGCGCAGGAGGTCCTGGGAAGTTCGATCCGCTGGTGCCTCCAGGCTTACTGGCCGAGGCGTACGTTGAAGATCAACTGGATGTCCCCACGGCTCTCAGAGACCTTGCGCGCCTGGGAGGCTGGATCAACTGAAGGCGTTGGAACTCGAATTCTTCGACCCCTTCGGAAACCTCACATAAGAGCACTTTGGAGTCCGGCGCCGTTTAAACCTCAGTTGGCTAGGAGGCAGCATGACAACTGCACATGAGAACGCAAACAGCGAAAGCCTGAAAAATCTTGTAGATCAGCTGGAACACAAGCCGCCCGTTGTGCTACTGCCCGAGTTCCAGCGCGATTTTGTCTGGGATCTTCAACAGACCTATGACCTCTTTGACAGCCTGATTCGCGGCATTTTTGTAGGTAGCGTGATTTATGGCAAGCCTTCTTTCGAAATGACGCTGCGCGAAGTGGACATGCGACCCCGCAAAGGCAAAGGCAGCCGGGAAAAACCCAAGCGCAAGCACTACACCGAAGTGGAAATGGTACAGGCCAGTCAAATGCGCGGACTAAAGATTTTGTTAGACGGCCAACAGCGCACGACCAGCATTTACCGTGCCCTGCGGGGTATCGACAAGGTGTACTTCCGGTTACGCCCAGACTGGGGCGATGCAACCATCCTTAAAGATAAATCGCTGGAAGAATTGCTGGGTGAAATCGTAGGCGATGATAGCGCCGAGCAGCTCAGCGTACCGTTGGATTACGCGTTTTCTTTCATGAAAGACCTCCCGATGGACGACGAAGTCCGCGATTATTTTGAGGGCCAAACGGCATATGGCGTGGCTTTGATTGCAAAGGGCGACGCAGAGGCAAACAAGCAGGGCTTCCGGATATTCCTGCAACTGTTGCACAAGTTCAGAACCATGTTCGAGCAGCCGCAGCTACTCTCTTACTATCTGCTTGATATGAATCTGGACAAGTTCACCACTTTCTTCGAGCGCAGCAACAGCAAAGGCGTACAACTCAACTTCACGGATATTCTGGCCGCAAAGGTGTTCGGCAGCTTCAATTTACGGGAAAAGTTTGAAGAGTTTGCCGACCAATATCCCCATTTGCCCAACAACCGTGAACTGATGGTGCGTGGCGTCGCGCTTCTCAAAGGGGTTGATAAGATTGACAAGGGGCCACTGCTCAAAGAACTCAGAGCGCAAGACTTTCTGGCTCATTGGGATGAAATGACGGATCTGCTGGTAAAAACAGTGGAATTTTTGAAATCTCAACGCCTGATCGTGGCCATTAAGTGGCTGCCTTATGACAACCTCCTGCTGCCGCTAATGATGTTTTTCCGAGAATTGAAGGCGCAAGGTCAATCTGCACCCTCCCAGGAGCAGTGGGAACTTTTACGCTGGTGGTACTGGTCTGTCGTATTTTCGGAGCGGTATTCGGCGGCCACTAACGACAAAATTGTGCAAGATGCTCACGCTTTACAGCAGGTGGCACGTCGCGAGCCGCCTGAGGCTGCCGCCTTTGCTCGCTTACGGCCTACGCTAGATGTCAGCGACCTGTTCAGCTATAACCGCTCTTCAAGCGCCGTGTATCGGGGCGTGCTTAATCTGCTGCACTTCAATGCAGAAGGCATGAAAACACAGGGCCTGCGGGACTGGCGCAGCAATGCGTTGCTTGGCACCGGAGTGGAAGCCGTGAAAGACTTGCATGACCATCACTTTTTTCCGCGCGCCTTCCTACGAAAAACAGCCAAGCAACAAGACGACTCTGATCCAGAGAGCATCATGGATTCGGTGCTAAACCGCGTGCTGATGCCCAAAGATGCCAATTTTTCGGCCAGCGACAAACAACCATTTGTTTACCTCAATGAATTTCTGAATGGTACGTCGAAAATAGGAAAAAATTCCAACCTGCGGCAAAGCATGTCCAGCCACCTCGTGCCCGAATCCCTATTGATAGATGAGCAGCAGAGTTTTCGTGTGGAAGCCACATTGCGCGCGCGGGCCGAACAGATTTTGCAGCTAATTGAGGCAGAAACTACTAAAGCGGAGGTGCCATTGCTTCGAGCCCTGTTACCCCGGAGCACCGCTCTGGAAGGGAGCTGAGGATGACTTTGGCCGGTTCTGGCAACTTAACCTCAAGGGGGCCGGAGTCGCTCAGCAGGCGGTTTGATTCTCAAACCGCCTGCTGCAATACCTCTTGCCAGAGAAGCAGTGCTGTGGTTTGGTTGCTTCGTCTCAGGGCAGCTGGGGTGGTCGTTCGGGTATGGCGGTGAAGGTTCGAGACGCGGGCGTGCAGGGCGAGGAATTCCTGCGTTCGCCGTCGTCGTTTGAAGCCGAGCTGAGCACGTTCCTGCTGCCGGGTGGGGCGATGCGACTGTTCCACAATGTTGTTACAGCGGGCGGTGGACACGACCTGAAGGTGCTCCACGGTGTGGAGCACAGGAAGTTCTCGTAGGGCCGCCCCGTAACTCCACAGCTTGTCAGTGTGGATGACCTCCGGCACGTCGTGTTGCCTCAACAGGCGGACAAAAAAGGACTTGGCCGCCTCGGTATCTCGGTGTTCCTGAAGAAGGAGGTCGAGCACGTTGCCGTGCTCGTCTACCGCTCGCCACAACCAATGCTTCACCCCACCAACCTGGACGCACATCTCATCCAGATGCCACCGAGAACCCCGGCGGGGTTCCCGGTGGCGCAGTTCCTCCGTGAGGAGGGGAGCGAATTTAATGTTCCACTGACGCAGGGTTTCGTGGCTGACCCGAATACCAAGTTCGTGGAGCAGTTCCTGAACGTCACGCTGACTGAGAGGGAAGCGGTGGTAGAGCCACAGGGCGTAACCGATGACGTTCAGGGGAAAACGGTGGCGGTAGGGCTTCCGGTCAGTCACAACTCACCAGCCTACCGGCATTAAGTTGCCAGAACGCCTGGAACAGAGTTGAGGGGGATGTTACAGGGATGCCGCCCCATTTTAGGCTCCTTCTCCAGAAGGGCGGCGGATCAGAAGGACCTGAAAGGGGAGATCGGGGATGGTCGCCCAGGTCTGCTCCGCCGTCATCACGTCTGCACCCAGGACTTCCGCGAGACCGAGGCACAAGGCATCGCCTAGGCTGAGATCGTAGGGACGGCGGCGCGCATAGTAGAACCCTGCGGCCTTCTGTGCCCTTGCCTCGAACGGCACGACCTCAAGCAGGTGTCCAAGTCGGTGAATCCGGCTGCGAACCTGCTCTGGAGTGAAGCTGCCGTCACTGACCAACTTGCCCTCCACCTCGACCAATTGAACGGCAGACACCAGAAAGTCCTGCTTGCCCTGCATCAGGGCTTGAAGCACTTCTTCCCCACCAGGTTCCTTACGGATGTAGGCAATGATCGCGCTGGCATCCAGGAGCACAGGACGACTCAAGGCTTCTCCCGCTGAGCCTCGGCACGCCGCTCCTCCAAATGTTCCTGAGTAAAGTCGCGCCCATCTCCTTCGGCCAAGCTCCCGTACAGCTCCTGGGCCAGTTGCCGCCTTGTAGTGAGCTGAACTCGCTCTCCCTCCACCACATACATCAAGGTGTCCCCTTCTTCCACATGAAGGGCATCACGCACGGCACGGGGAAGGATCACGCGATACTTGGGTCCGAGCTGCCCGGAGTACACCTTTTGCTCAGTAGTGACGCTTTCAGTCATAGGGACACTTTATCAGTCCCTGTGCCCCCAAATTTGGTACCTTTCCGGTAAGGTGTATTACCAAAAAGCATTCGTGTACACTACACACCATCTCCATGACCACACCCGTCACCACTCAAGACCCTCAAGAACTAACCTCAGGCGAGTCCCCCTCCACCAATCCCACCCAAGATCTCCTGACAGAAATTGAGAAGCTCCACAAGTTGCTGCTCAAGGATGCCGAAGAGGGGAGGGGGGCAGCTGATCAGCCCCAGCGCGACCCGTCCTACAGTCGGACCCTCTGGACCTGGTGGGGAACGGGGGCCTGTCTGCTGCTGCTCCTGATTCCGTTCGGGTCTACTTGGGTCACCCTTGCCCTTGCGCTCATCGCGTTGGTGCTCATCAGCATCTGCATTTGGACAGAGGGAAGTTCCATCGTTCGGGAGTGGCAGGATCGCCGTGCAGACACACTGAAACAATTACAGCTGGGGTTCAGCCGTGAGCGTCCTTTACTGGAGGCCTTGCTGCCTTATTCCAGAGCGGCCCTGCTCCACGTCGCGGCCTCCGCTCGTGCTGCGGACGTCCGGGTCTGGTCACGCATCTCCTTCTTCCTGGGACCCAACCGGGCTGGCGGAGCTCTGGGAGCGCTCCTGCTGATCTTTGGGATTTTTAGCGCCGGGAAGTACCTCCAGGACCAAGACGTCGCTTTGCCTCTTCTGGGCACCAAGATCACGGTCAACCACATTCTCACGGTGGGAGGTGGATTGTTGGCGGGCGCTCTGGCCCTCCTCTTTGCGGGCGCGAGCGTACACAGCTTGAACTCCACCGCGGACCTTCTTGAACGGGCAGCGGCCCTGAAGAAGAACTTTGCCGAGGATCAGAAGGGAGAAGGCAAATGACGCTCGACCTCTATAAGCACGGCCAACTTGCAGCGTCGCGGGAATGGGTGAGCCTCCAGTCGGAGGAGCGCCGTCGCCGGGCCATGGCCGCTGTGGCGGAACAGGACAGCGCCACGCTGCTGGGTCTCCTCGAAGCGCACCACGTCCGGACCCATGGCCAGGTCAGCCAAGAGACCTTGCGGAAGTACCGCCTGGGAGGCCGCATGTGGCTGGGGTACGCGTACAGCAACGCCGTCAAGGTGCTGCACCCGGACCCGGAATACGCCGACCTGTGGGTGCGCGGGTTGGAGGAGGCTGGCAAATCCCCCGCTTCCCTCGGCGTGCTGCTGGCTGGGGCACGCGCCCTGTACGCCGCCCTGCGCTGGGCCAAGGCCACGAGGGACGATCCCTTCGTGGACGTCAAACCGCGCAAGGACAAGCGCCGCGCCTGGGACAAACGGCAACCCTATCCCGACAGCGACGTGCAAAAACTCCTCGACGCAGCTCCTGTCGAGATGCGCGTGCTGTTGCGCTTGGGTGGAATCGCCGGCCTGCGGGCTTCTGAGATCACAGGCCTGAAGTGGGGAGACCTGGACCTCGATGGCGGAGCGCTCACCGTCCAGAACGGGAAGGGCGGGAAGGCGCGGCGCGTCCTGCTCTCCAGTTCCCTGGTGGCAGACCTGCACGACCTGGGGCCTAGGGCTTCCGACGTGTTTGTGATTGGCCGAACGCCAGAAGCGGCCCGTGCGCGCTTGCGGACCCTGTGCAACCGGGTCGGCGTTCCGTACCTGGGTCTTCATGCCCTCCGACATCTGGCGGGCACGCGCCTGATCCGTGCAGGTTTTCAACTCCAAGACGTGGCCGAACACCTAGGCCACAGCGACGTGCAGACGGCTCGGGTATACGGCAAATGGGCCGATGATCGGCTGAGAGAGCACTTGCGGGGCCAGTGAAGAAGCGAGGTGACCGCAACTGTTGCTGCGGCCACCTCGCCTTCTCTGCCTGCTTACCGGCAAGTGTGCATGTCTGCCGTGGCACTCGCCTGCGGACGCCCATGCGGGTTGGGCTGATCGATCCCAGCGGAGAGTTGTGCCAGGCGGTCCACGGTGGAAGCCGCTTCCGGCGTGAGCATCAAGGACCGGGCGCGGGCAGGGCTGCACCGCCATTCCCCCTCGCGCTCCTGCACGTCGTCGGATCGGCGGAGCTGAACAACCTCGAACGGCGCAATCATGCCCGGAACGTATCAGGCACGCTCAACGCCGCACCCTGACGCTTACTTTGCAACTGCTTAGCGTAATAACCGTTCTCAATACCAGAAAGTTGCTACGATGAAATTCACCTTCGAAGCCGTTCTATTGCGCCGAGAATATGTCCAGCCAATTCTGCTTTTCTGAGCATATCTTGCATGGAAGAAAGAGGGCTGGAATAAAGAGTATCATTGGATATAATCTCTGGCCAATTAAGTTCTTCATCGACAAGATTATTATTTATATCTGCAACACCTGCAACCCTCATAGCTTCTAGAAATTTCCATGCAAGTAGTCCTTGTCCTATAGCCGTAGGGTGAACACCGTCTAGAGAAAAAATTCCGCCCTGGATCATTCTTCCATCTGGATTTACATCGTAGTACTTCGTATTAATAGGTGGGTAGATGAACTCAAGCGCATCCGGCAAATTGGATCTTGGATTTGCATTGTTGCGCTTCCATGCCAGCTTCTCAAGGTAATCAGCTATGTCAACCAGATGGAGCGTTATGTTCGTATGTTGAAAATTTTTAACGATCTCGACTATAATTCTATTGAATTGTCTAATACAGCGATCTATATGGATTGCATCGCTTACGGTTAGGTATTTTCCCGTATCTATAGCTGTCTGTTCATCGAAGGGAAAGTAGGTATAATACTTATAATAAGTATACTCGATCTTTTGATCCATATGATCTGTTACTTCAATGTTATACTTCTCTCCTACGCCTCTTATTAAGGGGGCTATGGTAACGATGGGTATAGTTGCAAGAAAAATTCTGCAATGCTGACCATTATTATTTCCAATAGCCTCAACAGTTCTATTTATTAACTCTTCGTATTCTCTTTTGAAGTCATTAGGATGCCATAGGTTCCATTTTTTATTCCTTCTCTCATAATATGGCATTCCTTCAATATTGGGTAGGTCAGGAGTTTGATTGACACTTAAACTAATTACCGTGCCAAGAGCATGATTTGCCCCCAACCATAACACCAAGTTTTCCACCCCTTCCCTCTTCGAATGATATTCTAACCAGTCTAGAGGGGTTTTCTGATAGTGAACAAGAGATAAACTTGGGTTTAATACCTTTAAAGCAGTACGATACCAAAAATAATCACTACCCGAAAGAAAACCATCTCTGCTCCCTGTTTTTATTTCACTCTGACAGATCTTTGGGGTGAGGAGCCATGCGTCAGATATCCTCATTCCGAAGATAGATATGTTGTTAAAATATTCGACATTGCCATTTTCATATTGTTGATAATGCGCTCCCCCCCCTCGCTCGTAATAATCTTCTGATGCATCGAGAACGGAATTGATTTCTTGGAGAACGGTGAGCCATTCCAGACCCTTTATGTTACTGCCGTATCTCTGATTGAGCCGCCTTAAAATAGCCTCTATATTTATTCCAATTCCATTTTCCGGCCAGAATGGATATGTATAATCTAAGTTGTTAATTGGTGATTGACAATACCCAATATTGAGACCCAGCTTTCTAGCAATTAGATTCGAAAAAGAAAGATCAGTTCGAGCGGCGGAGAGAGACATGTATCCCTGGGAGATACTATCGCCTATGGTAAACAGTTTCATTGCAACTCCTCCTCCAACAAGTATTTCTATATCGATCAGCCTAGAAGTAGTCACTGTATTCAATCAATCAGATCAATGCTCCCGTTCTACGATTTTAGATTTCAGGATAGAAATGAGCTACGATACCAAGAATAGTTGGATAATCGAATAGCAAGAGGGGGTCGACGTACACACCCAGCTTGTCTTCCAATTCACCGCAGAGATTCACGCTATATACGGAATCGAGCCCATAATTGGAAAGAGGCGTGGAGGCATCTATTTCGCCCGGTTCACGCTGAACATATTCAGCCACCTTCTCAGTGAGCCAGGTGGACAGTTCCTGCTGTTTTGTAGGGAGGAGTTGCGTCATTGAGTTTTTCAACCTTTCAGAAGAATGGGGCTCAGACCGGTGACGGTTGGTCGGTGCGCGCCAAGCGGACCTGATCCAAATCGTCGTAGACGTCCTCATGTAGGGCTTCGAGCTTGCGTCCCAGGAACAAACGGCGCATCTCGCTACGCATCACCTTGCCGCTGGTCGTCCTGGCAAAGTTTGCTGTAGTCACGAAGACAAGACCCGCGACGCTGACTCCAAACTCCCTGCTGATCGCCTGTCGGATTGCCTCCGTCAAACCAGTCGGAAGTGCTTCATCCGTGCGGCCCACTTCAAGAACCACGACCACCTCCTCGCGCACACCCGTGTCTACGGTGAAAGCGGCAGCAGCGCGCAAAGCTGGCTGCACTTGCAGAGCAGTCACCTCGACATCCTGCGGATAGATGTTGCGCCCGCCGATGATCATCAGATCCTTGATGCGGCCCGTCATAAACAGCTCCCCTTCATACAAGAAGCCGAGGTCACCCGTTCGCAGAAATGGACCCTCGCCAGTGGAGGTATGAGCCTGGAAGGTTGTGACGGTCAGATCGGGACGCTCCCAGTAACCGGCACCCACACTGCCTCCTCTGACCCAGATTTCACCGACAGAGTTTGGAGGCAGGGTTCTGGACGTTTCTACATCGACAATATGCACGTCCAAGTTCACAGGGGCTCCACACCCTACGAGTTCACGGCCGCCTTCGCCTTCTCTAACAGGTTGTGCGACTCCACTTTCGAGCATGACGGGATCGACCGCCAGTACGTTGGGGCCCTGTTCAGATGTGTATGCCGTGACAAGCAGCGTAGATTCGGCAAGCCCGTAACAGATGCAGAAATCACGAACATCGAAACCATATGGGCCGAATCTCTGTGCAAAAGCTTTGAGGGTCGCTGGCCGTACAGGTTCAGCCCCATTGAACGCTCTCGTCCAACTGGAGAGATCAATTCCCTCCAGGTCATTTGGTGAAATACGCTGCGTACACAGATCGAAGGCGAAGTTGGGTCCTCCACTCGTGGTCACCCTATATTTGCTGATGGCGCGGAGCCAGAGGGCTGGCCTTTTAATAAAGGTGGCGGGGGTCATCTGCACGCTTGGAATGCCCATATAAATGGGGTGAAGCGTGGTTCCGACCAGTCCCATGTCGTGAAAGGTAGGGGCCCAGTTCCCCATGACCGTACTGTCCGAGTGACCGAAGAGCAGCCGAATCTCCTCGACGTTGTGCATCAGGGCCCTGTGGGTGATCATCACGCCCTTGGGTTCCCCCGTTGACCCCGACGTATACTGCAGATAGGCTACATCCTCAGCTTCAAAGGCCTGTACCTGCTGGATGGGCGGGTTGTCGGTCATGGTCTCTGTCGAAAAGCAGGGCAGATCATGAATGACCGTTGAAGCGAGGCCGGTTCGCAAGACTTCCAAAGCGCTGTCGTCCGTTAACACGAGGGCGGCTCTCGCATTCCTGGCCACCTGCGCCACCCGCGCCATCCCACCCTTCTGTCGTCCAGGAAGGGGCATCGGCGCAGCAATGACACCTACTCGGAAACAAGCAAGTAGGGCGCAGATGAAGGTTGAACCTGGGGAATACAGCATCAGAGCCTGCTGTCCCCGCCAGGGCTCAAGTCCGCGGGCAATGCGCGACGACCGATCCGCCAATTGCGCAAAAGTGAGGCGTTCCATCTCCTCGCCTCGCTCATCTAGGAACACGAAGGCAAGCTGGTTGGGACGGCTCAAGGCATATGCATCTAGCCGTGCCGTTAAGGTTTCGAAAGGCGCAGCCGACTCCTGGGCGAAGGCCTGCACTTCAGGTTCGTGATTCAGGTTCATACGGCGTTCCTCCAACACAAGCCAAACGTGCAGTCCTGGATATCTTCTGCACTCCAGTACATCCATGTACCGTCGGTTCCCATGAGATTGACGGGCGTGAAATAGGCTGAGTTGAGATGTTCCTGGTGCTGGAAAGACAGAGAGGGAAAGGGAAAATGCAGGCCCTGCCCAGTGGCTTTCGCATACGCTTCTTTTAAAGTCCACCGACGCCGCAAGAATGCTTGAGCGGGTTCTTCTTCAAGCATGAGGCGTTGGCATTGTTCCCAGTCGCTCAACGTAAACCTCTCGACTGGAAGCGTCGCGGGAAAGCCCCAGCGACGCTCCACATCAATCCCGACTTGGGCATCAGGGAGAGCGGCGGCGTACCAGCTTCCCCGCGAATGACTGAGGCTAACGCCATAAGGAGATCCTTTGATGGTGGCGTAGGGTTGTCCCGTTCCGTGAACGAAGAGTTGGACGTCGCCCTCGTCAACCTGAGCATGCAGTTGAAGGAGGATCTTGAGGAGGGCCTGACCGAATCGCTGACGCTCGGCCACGTCGAGGAGGCGGGCATGATGAGAATTGCTGCTCCTTAGTCCTATGCCATGATTGTCCAGCTGCAACCGCACGATTAATGGCTCCGCACGAGGGGACTTCGCCCACTGCTCTCCTAGGACTGTGAAGTGGACCAAGTCCTCAGTCCGAACGTCGATTATGATGGGGTTCCGTTCGGATGCTGCCTGAAGGAGGACACGACGGACTTCAAGGACTTGCTGTGGTGGTCGTCGTTTAGACAAGAGCCGCCTCGACCCGTTCCTGTTGTTCGTCCTGAGGACGACCAAGCAGTTCTTTGACCAAGTCCTTCGCCTCCGCATGTGCTGCCGTCATGATGTCCGCGGCGCGCTCAATGGCTTCCGGGGCATGGGTGGGCATCACTTGAAAGCGGAAGCGGGCCTTCCCAAAAGGAACTGCGGGGTACTCGACGAGATTCGCGAGGACACCTCGTTCCTGCATGAGGCGACCCGTCACACGCGCGGTTGCTTCATCGCCAATTTCCACCGGGACAATAGGTGAAGCGTCACCAAGGACAGTGTTCCCGCGCGACTCCATCGCAACCCGAAGGTTCAGAATGCACTTCATCAGAAGGTGGCGCAGGTGGTTTCCCTCGCCACTAAAAGCGATGTCCATACACTGGAGGACGACCGAGGCCTGCATCGGCGACAGGGCATTGGAGAACACATACGGATGGCTGTTGCACATCAAGTAATCGTGAACGGAGGCACTCGCAGCAACAAATCCTCCGTTGGAAGCGAACGTCTTGCTGAACGATCCCATGATGACGTCGGGTCGCTGGTCATCGGGGACAGTCTCAAGAAGCCCAAGGCCCCGCTCACCCGTGGCACCAAAATCGTGTGCCATATCGAGGATGGTGATGGCCCCGTACTCTTTCGCCAGCTGGTGGACCTGCTGGAGGTCTGGCCCATCCGCATCCATTGAATAGAGGCTTTCGATCACGATGAACAGGCCATTTCTCGCGTTCTTGCGACGGGCATTTGCGAGTGTCTGTTCGAGACGCTGCATATCATTGTGCGGGAACAGCAAGACGCTCGATGTGGCTGAGCGTGCGCCAACTTGGAGACAGTTGTGCGCGTAGGCGTCCATCACGACTGTGTCACCTGGTCGCACGAGCCCTGTCACGACACCGAAGCCTGCCGCCCAGCCAGTGGGGTAGAGAATGCAGCGCTCCCTATTCAGTACACAGCAGAGTTGCGCCTCCAACGCTCGGTAAGCCTGATGCCGCCCCAGCAGCACGGGAGAGCCAGCGCTGTGAACACCGAACCCCGCAATGGCCACGTGCGCTGCTTCGGCGACACGAGGGTCCTGAGCAAGCCCCAGGTAATCCTGGGAGGCAAAATTGATGAAAGTAGGATCGAGTTCCTGACCGTCCTCGCCGGCGACACGAACAGACGAGCCGACTTGAGACAGAAGAGAACGCCCAAATGGAAAGACCTGAAGGTTTCGACGCTCCTGAATCCACGTCGAGAACGGCTGATGACGCTCCTCAAGGGATGTCCCTTCGAGGCGTGAAAAATGAAGTACACTTTTTTGCAAAGTCATATTTCTCCTGAAAGCTATCGGCCTAATGACGTGACATCGACTAACGAAAATGTATCTGAACTAAATACAGAAATAGAGTCTTTTATCTTAGAGGTTGCATCAACCAAATCATTGATCTGAGAGGAATCATGATCCGCCATAACTTGCAGTCGCCAACGAGCGGAGTTTCTGGATACGGCCGGATATTCAACCAGATTTACCAAGAATCCCGAGTTAAGAATTTCTCGAGTGATAATACGGGCCTCATCTACTGGTCCTAGCACAACCGGCACAATGGCGCTCGGCTTGCCAAGCACCTTGAATCCTCTGGATGACAATCTATCACGAAGGGATATTGAATTTGACATAAGTTTTTCTCTTCTGATAGCGCCCTCGCTACTTTGAATAATATCTAGAGATGCAATAACACACGCAGCTTGGACAGGAGACAAGGCATTGGTAAATGTTAACGGTCCTGAGTTATATCTCAATGCAAGTTTTAAAGAAGGATGATTTGTGGCAACAAATCCCCCGTTAGAGGCAAAGGATTTTGAAAAACTTCCCATAACAATATCAACCTTGCCCAACATATCTTGAATTTCAAGAGACCCTCCTCCAGAAGATCCCATACTCCCAAAATCATGCGCTACATCAAGGAAAAGGGTGGCATCATAAAAATGGGCTAACTCTTGAAATTTCTCAATATCAGGAGTAGTACTATCCATGCTGAATAATCCTTCGGTGACTACAAGAATTCCACAACTCGGATCATCACTCCTGATTCGCTTGAGCTTACGCTCCAAATGGTCAGTATTATTATTTGGAAAAAAGTGTACATTTTTCGTCGCCGCACGAGCCCCTTCAATTAGAGAGGCGTGGGAGATAATATCCATAACAACATGGTCCTTCTGAGAAACAAGTGCTCGAATAGTCCCATAGGCTGCACCCCACCCCGTAGGAAAGACGGTGCAATCATTTAACTTTAGCTTCTCGGCAATTCTTTTTTCTAGGACTTCGGTCATTAATGTTTGACCCATCAGAGCAGCAGAACCAGCACTATGAACACCATAATTATCAATAGCGTTTTTTGCCGCTTCACATACTGCCGGATGACCAGCAAGACTTAAGTAGTCTTGAGAAGCAAAGTTTATCGATCTACCACTCCCAATGACTCTACCCTTCCGACTATGCGCTTGAGTAACCGTCGTAATCCGACCTAAAGTATATTTAGAGTAGGGGTCTACACCATATTCAGAGCGCCTCTCCCACCAATCGTAATGACTCATCCAGCGATCCAATAGATCTACTCCCTCTGCATTCCTAAAATCAGCAACAGAACCCGAAAGGGCTTGGCCATACTCATTACTCATTGGAACCTCAGATCAAACATATGGGCCTCTAAAACTCTTGAAGGAAAGCTGGTGATAGCTAGTGATAGGCTATTCCGTAAAGAATGTTGTTTCAAGCATCGAGCGTCAACGACCTCACTATCGTTGCAGTGAATCAGTCATCAGTCTATGCACGCTTCCATGTAGACGATCTCAGGAATTTCAGGGAGAAAGTTAGCAATAAGCATCACATCGCCTGGGCAGAGAGCAGAGTACATCCCCAGATCAGAAGCCGTGCCAGCGGTTGGGAGAGATAAAAGCACGCGGCTTCGGCCAGAAAGGCCCTCCTACTCCCCGTCACCTGTGACTCCTTAAAACGTGATGGTCGTACAGCAGGAGTGGGTCATGAGGTCATTCATACGAAAACCCTAGAAAGTGGAGCGGTATTTGCTTTAGACGTTGATTCTAGATTGGGCGAAGACCAACGAGCGTTCAGTGGAACGCGAGAGGATCACAGGAGCGAGACCTTCAAAGAGTTCAGCGACCTGGGCTTCTGTTCGAAGAATGAGGGGCCAGTCCGCGAGCCAGTCCTTGCAGAAGGCAGAAGCGTCTTCGGGATGAAAATTGGTAATGGCCAAGACCCCCCCGGGGTTGACGCTGCGGCCCATCGTGTGGACCAGGTGACGCGCCGTCGGCTGGTCCAGGTAGTCGAAGAGTCCGGACGAGATCACCACGTCGTACGTCTCCGCGAGCGGGGCCGTGAGCAGTGTTTTGATCGGCAGGCACTGGGTTCGGACGTGCTCCCGCCAGTGGTTGAGGTTGCGCCCCTCGGCGTACGCCAACGCAGAAGGATCCTGGTCAATCAGGTGGACGCTCAAAACGCCTTCCGGAAGGGCAGCGAACGCTTCTCCGATATACCGGGCTCCACCGCAAGCGATATCCAGAACACGCAGTGGTGTCGTGCGCTCTTTCGCCTCCTGCACAATCAGGTCACGGAGATAGCGCCGACGCTCCCACACGGCCCGAACACTATGGATGGTCGAGAAGGTGTAATCGAGCGCGTTTACGAGTGGAGCTTTATACGGGTCCTCGCCAGGCTGATGCTCGAGGTCGTACATCATCTCCATCATGCGGTAATCCCCGGCGTACCCCTGAGGCTTGAGGTACGAGCGTGCAAAGTATTCCGAGCGCAGCAGAACGGGGGCGGTAAGTGCCAGCAGTGCCCGCTGCTCTTCGCGATGCTGATTTGCGGCTGCTCCGACCACGAGACGCTCCACTTCATTGATCATTTGCCAGTAGGCGGCAGCGACCGCCTCGCGCATTCCGAGGCTGGGAATACCCTGCCCCGTCCGTTTGGCATCCTTTTCTAAAGCGTACGCGCGTTCTACAAAAGTCTCGCCAGCCGCTAAGATCAGCGACCTCAGGTCAAAGCTTGGGGTATGGGGGGCGTCTATGAGTGTTGTCATTAGTTTCTCCTATAGAGGAAAGGATTTATGGTGAATGTTATTGACGTTCTTATATGCACGTCGAGAATTGACAATGCCGTTCTTCAGGGAATGTGATTTCAAAGCGAGAGCAGTAAAGCACGCTTTTCATAATATTGTGCTCCTCTTAAATAAAGTGGGTTCGCTATTATCACCGACGAGCCCTCTTGGTCGTGTTACGAATCTCGGTTGGCACAATTCTATCTAACTCAACATAAACAATGTTGCCGTATGCATCTGTATATGACCTAGAGATAAATTCGCTGGCAGCTATTCCACGAGTGAGCAACTCTGCTTCAGATTGCGTACGTAGAATAAGTTTCCAATCCATGTAAGTCTCCATGTACCCTCTGCCTAAATTATTAGGAGTAAAGTTGGCGTATAGTAATTTTCCCCCAGGTTTAAGAATATTAAACAGAGATCGAGTCAATCTATTAGCTAGTGAAGTTGGAATATAATCATATAAACCTGCTGTGTATATGAAATCATATGTTTTTAAATCTTGATTATTCAAGAGGGCTCTAATTGATCTAGACGCAACTTCAATCTTTTGTCCATGAAACGATTTAATGATAGCGAGATTGTGAGGATCGCTATCTAAAGCCGTCACAGATCCCAATTCTCCATTCTGGTAGGCCGAAGACAGTTCGATCTCTCGCATATGGCCACACGAGATTGATAAAATATCCGGCCTATCTATATTTACAGCGACTTTATCTATGATTTTTGCCAAGTGCTCGCGACGATGAATTACGCTGAGCCCATTTGTATTCCTTGTGGTGCACGAAAAAATACGTCGTCCGATTTCCGTCGTATCAATCGGTGGTACCCCTTCATAAATAAAATCCAACATAACGGCATCACCAGCATACCCGCGCGGCTTATCAAATGCCCTTATTGTATATGGACACTGATGGAGTAAGCCTTTTATCGGATGTCCCAGTGCCAGAGGTTTGATGATAGTCTTCCATAAACTATCGCTGCAAGAAGATCTAATTATATTTAATCCCATCGCCAAATCATCTACGCTTTGATTGTAAGCTCCATCAAGTATTTTTTCATAACTACTGTTCAATAAATGTGATACAGCAATAATGCCGTGATCGGGCTGAGGCTCCACGGTGATTGCACTAGACTCGGCGAATTCTGTAGTATCTACAGCGAAAAGGTTTTCTTTGCTCTTCAATGCATTGGCACCTTTTACATCACCTTTCTTTTGCATCCCAGTTACATCCTCCATTACCACACCACTCTTACAAAAGTGCTAGGAGACACTCGATCAAGATACGTATTCGCCTCGAATTGTTGTAAACGTCCAAACAGTCGTTCAAGAGATTCTTCGACGAACGTCATATTTAAGGCGTCCGGAACACGTGTCTCGAATAGTGCTCCATCTTCACCTGGCACTTGACGAGACTGGTGTACGCCCGCGTCAAGTGCCTTCAGGCTCTTGACTCCCAATTGTTCCAAAGCGTATTTCACGACGTCCCTCGCGTACTTGCGCTTACCGAAGACGTCAGCGTCATACAGAACCTGAACAAAAGACTCGTAGTTGGGTACAATATTAGCTGCTGGCATGACAAAACTCTGCAATACGTCTTTCAGCCCAGAAAGTGTCTCCTCTGGAAAGTAATACATATACAGTCGCGCCCCTTCTAGGAAGAAGTTAAAATGGGCAGCTTCATCCACAGCTATGACGTGAGACAGTTCAGCTAGAATGGGATTTACGTCACGCCGCAAAGCTCCTTTACCTTCTCCACGAGCAATGCGAGCGAGATTCAAGTAGTTCACCTGTGTAGCACGCTCCTGCAGCACTGTGTATAGGAGGGTGCGGATGGGATCTTCCCAAGGTGTGGTCCATGCAGAGCGGCGCAACTCGTCGGTGTAGTCCTCGATCCACTCGGGTGAGCGTGCACGAGAGAAGAGCAGCGCATTTCGCCACAGATCAGCGTGCTTTTCCTCTTCAGAGCCCCAACGAAGCGTGAAATGCGAGCGCCCATATCCCCGACGTACGAGGCGAATCAATTCGTACGTGTAATCTGGTGCGTACTGCTCCACGGCGTAGAACCCTTCAATGATGCGAACAACCTCCGGGCTGTGGTTCGTATGGAAGGCCGACCAGTCGAAACTGGTATCGGGATTCCAGTTCCGGGTACTCTGTGAGCGAGAGGTATACCACCGATACAGGCTGTGGAAGGAGCGCTGAATCAGCCGCTCTCGTTCTTGTCTGCTCAGGCGGTGTGGAGAGACTGGGGGGCGGTGTTCCTCGAGTTCTAAAGTAAGCTGCCGGTCAGTCATATTATCTCTCTTTTCAAACAGCACCGTGAATGGAAATATGTCAAATCCAATGGATACCGTCCACATCAAACAGCAAAGGCACAATTAGAATCCGTTAATTAAAAACACCATGAAAGCTCCTATCGTCCTCTTAGTTCTCTAGTGAGCTTGATATACTGAGTAAATATAAGGTTACGTTCTTTATGTACCCCCGTTTGGTGCATTTCGAGATTCCTCAGGAATGCTTTTAGATTTCTGTTGTGACTCAGCCGTCTTCTTCGAGGGCGGCGGCGAGAAGCCTATCTATCCATGGCAAAGATTGCTGCTTCCACGTTCGAAACATACGAACATCTAGACTCAGCAAGTGACACGTTGCCTTGGACATCGGACCCCTTCCCAGCGCCTCACTAAAAATTTCTAAGGAACGACAGTATGTACGGGCGTGATAACGGCTGTCTCCAATCCCAATGACGCCTACTGTTTGAATGCCAGCTAGTGCATCCATTACCGCTGGCAGGTGCTCCTGCCAGCGGTAATGGAGCTCCCCTTGTCCATAGGTAGGTGAACCGAAAACAGCTACCTTGATGGGTGTGATTGGCAGAATAGGTGGTTCAGGTCCCAACTCGATCAGTAGGGTATTGATGCTCGTCACACTGTGGATAGCGAGATCCTTGAAAAGGACGCGCGTTCGGCCCGACGTACTAGCGTAGAGCAACAGGAGATTGGAAGCTCGCGTCACTGCATTTGGTGGACAAGCTCCCGAGCGTACGAGAGAAGTCGTTGACGTAAAGGAAAGGCAGCTTCTGGAGAGACCGATGCAAAGAGATCTTCCCAAGGTCCAACCACATCGCGCGCAGGCACAAATCCTCGGAGATCGTGCATTACGCCGGTTCGTGGATGAACGAAGGACCAGCCTGGCAAGGCGTAGTAGCCGATGCGTTGATAGAAAGAGTCGAGAGCTTGACGGGAGTTTAGGATGTCAATCCGCGCGCCATGAATGAATTGATGGCCCCAGCCACAGCGGAAAGCCAATTGCACCAAGGAGCTACGTCCTTGTTCCTCAGGATGACGCCCCAATCGTCCACTTGCAACTAGGACGGGTTTGAATTCTTCAATCAAAGCATCAGGGTAGTATGCTTCACAATCCAATACTCCATGTATACGTCGTGTTGCCCTCAACCATACAATCAGCTTGCCCTTGTCATACAACGCGTAATGGGTGGAGTAATCATCAATAGGATCACTGGTCGGTGCGCACGCTACCAAACCTCGCATGCGGACGATCTCGTCGAAGGCAGCAGAGCCGGGCCGTACGAGATTGACCGTCGTATCTCCGTCTTCCCACAAAGTGCCTTCTCCCAGCAAGGGAAGGGGTTGAAATTCAGTTATCACTGCTGACCTCCAGGGAGGCGTTCACCCGACGGATGGCACGGTTATACGCGGCTTGCCAGGAAGCTTTTGGGTACAGTTGTAAGTAATATTCGGGGCCGTACAGCATGCCTTCTTTGGCTGTTGGCACAGCATCTAACACTTCCTGCAACACGCCACGGAGCAAGTCAGCGTGTTCAAGGTCCGCTGTAGCATGGTGGTCGATAAACCACAATCCCTTTCCGGGGATCCCGCGGGCACGAAAGCTGTCTTTAACCATGCCGCTGAGGATGGGTGTGCTGGTTTCCACCACGTAGAGGCTGCCAAGCCAGGCGGGCCAATCCCGCAGGTGGACCATCATACGCCTTAAAGCAGCGATGCCAAAAGCACTCGGGGTCATCCGCTTGCTCCGCGCCTGCGCTTCGTCTCCACCAAGACCCACGTAATCGCTCACGGCCATTTCTCCATGGTTGAACTCTTCCGCCTGATGGTGGAGCAGTTCCTCTATCAGCCGCACTTCGAGCGAGCGGGGCATTTGACCGATCAGAGCGATGGATGCCTCGATGATGTGCTCCTGATAGTGGGAGATTTCGAGGTAGATCTCTTTCAACACTTCCCGCAGGGTAGCGACGGGCATGTTGGAGTTGGTCACTGCTTGGAAGAACTCTTCCCGCTGCACTTCTTCCACCAATTGCTGGACACGCTGGTCGAGACGCTCCATGACTTGCTCACTGGTGAGAGTTTTGGGATCGTAGCCGAGATCCATCAGGGCGCGTTCATTCATGTTGTGCCTCCTCGGAGGGCGGGAAACAGGCGGTTGAGTTTTGGGAAGAACATGCCGGTCATTGAGGCATACGCTTCGTATGCCGTAGCGAGCGGACTGTCCCGGAATTTGGCTTCTTCCTGTCTGGCGGCGAATACGTATAGAGTGCCCATTGCGAGGACGGTCAAGAGCAACCAGGGCTGACTGGTTGCGACGAAGCCAGCGGTCCAAGCGATGAGGTAAGAGGTGTAGAACGGATGGCGGATCACCCGGTAGGGACCGTTAGCGATCAACGTGTTGGGCGTATCGGTGGAGAACGCCAGAGTCAGTTGGCGGGCACGCAAGGTACGCATGGCTGAGGTGAATAGGGTGAGCGAGGCTCCGTAGAGGAGAAGCGCTGCACCTTCCGACCAACTTGCTTGACCGTCAATATGCATGATGAGTGCAGTGCCGTGCGCCACAAGACCCACGAGACCGAGGACGCGCGTAACGGTGATACCAATGTTCCGGTCGCTGGTTTTTGCAAAGAGTCCGCCCTGCATCGCCCAGGTGAACGCACCAAAACAGAGTGTGAATCCACCAAGTACGGCGAGTTCCAGTGGTGACGCGGACCAGCGTAGAGCGAGGTCTTGGGAGACCATGGTCAGGAGGGTGTTCGAGTGGAGAGTGGAGTGCTCAAGGATGTCCTTCGCTATTGCCACGTAGTTCGCCTCGCTTTCCGGCGGCGACAGGAACCCCTGGCCTGATCCTTGCTGGAGGAGGCCGCCGGCTTTGTACATGTAGGTTAGATGAAGAGACGTTAAAAAAGCGTTAAATTTTGAGTCAGGCAACTCGTGACGAGAAACAGCGTCTGACACGCCCTCCCATGTCCAGCACTCAGGCCGTTCATGAGAGGAGGGCTCTGACGTACTCCCAGGGTGCGTACGCTGAATCACGCGCTGGGGACGAATCAGGAGGAATTCAAATGGCAGGCGAGCGCTTGTCCTGTTTCAGTCCTGAACTTTCGTGGCCCGGAGACGGGCATACCACTGCGGCAGGGTCGGATCATTGGGTTGGGCACTCTTTGTGAGGCGGTCCGCTTCCTCCGCCCATTCCCCAGGATTCACCACCAGCGCCGCAGCAGCCCACTCGTACCGCACACTCCCGTTCTCCGTCAGGTCCAGCAGCGGCCGTGCCTCTCGTAACACCTGTTCCGCCTCATGTGACTGACCCATTTGGTGCAGCGCCATCGCCGTTGCTGCATGCGCGGTGGAAGCCATGGCCATATTGTTCACCCGCAACTGCGGCGCCAGCACTTCCTGCACCGCCCCATACTCCCGCCGAATCAGATTGGAAAACCCCAGCGAGTTGATCAAGTGCGCTGAGAAGTTCCCATGCGACAGGCCTTCCCGGGCCAGCGCGGCGCTCCTCACCGGATCCCCAGTGATGTTCAAGTGCCACAGCATGAACGAGATCACTTGCGGCAACACCAGGGGATCGCCCTGGTCATACGCGGATTGGAGCGCCAGGTCATGCCAGTACCGCGCTTCCCGGTACCGCTGCCGCGCGTCGTACGATCGCGCCAGAATCCCATACAACATCGCTGGGGAGTCCCTCGCATCTAGTGTTTTCAAGGCCCCGAGTGCAATCTCCGCAGCACGTTCCTGATGGCCCAGGATGACGTTGCTGGAGGCCGCTGTGAACGCGATCTCGCTGCTGGGTTCCGTGACGAGCGTGAGGGCCTGCTCCGCGTACTTCCGGCCGCGCTGGTATTGCCCCTGGTCCATCGCCAAGTTCGCAAGAACGTCCAGAGCGAGGGCGGCTGCGGTGCCTTTGGTCTGTCGGTCGAGCACTTGCCGGGCCGCCCATTCTGCTCCTACCTGATCACGCAGGCGGTACGTGCTCAAGGCTTCCTCCGCTCCGGCCAGCTCCCGGGACAGCCGGGGAATAAAGGCCGTATCGATCCTGGCCGACACACCGTCGAGCAACACTTGCCGGTGGTGTCGGGCGTCGGGATCGGGGGAGACCTCTGCGGCCTGAGCGGTCACCCAGAGGCGCAATGTGACCTGTTCCAGCGTGCGCAGTAGTTCCTCCTCTGAAGGCGCTGCGGGCGCACGCACGTGCTCCGCCCAACGGGACTGGACCTCCGGGTGATCCGGAGCAAGCTGCAGGGCGCGCTCGAGCAGCGTATGCGCTTTGGAGGGGTGCTCCGCGGCACTCCGCAGCAGATCTTGGACGTGCGCTTCGAGGAGACGCATTTCGGTCTGCTCCGCCCATTCCAGCCATGCCTCGCACCCTTTATGACGGAAGCCGACCATGAATTCTGCCCAGAAGGGGAGAAGGGCGTCCAGATCTCGGGGAGGACAGAGCACGTCCACGTGGATCTGGGAAAGGTCCAGGGTGAGGGAGGCATCAACTTCCTGCACGAGGTTCGGCTGAACGGTGAGGCAACGCCTCAGGTCCGTGAGGGCGACGCGGAGGTTTTGAAGGACCTGGGTAGTTGTGCCTTCCCAGAGGGTATCAGCGAGTTGAGCGCGGGACTGTGGACCGTCCAGGGCCAGCACGGCGAGGACGCGCAGAGCCCCGCCACCGAGCGCGATCTTGCTCTCCCCAAGCTGGAGCCGTGGCCGACCGAGCAGGCGCAGTACCATTCCAGACGGGTCTCCCGTCGCTTCCTCTGACCGCTCCGACCCTAACTTCACCATTCATGCACCTCAGGCAAGCGAAATGGGCTGTGAACCTTCCAATGCTGTGCGGGACCGCCCTAAGCCGGACGTCTCCTCCATACAGGTGCCGTCACCTTACCGTACAAGCATTCCAGGCCAGCGCAGATCTCAACATCTAGGACAAACGCGCACACGCAATACGGCGAGGACGTTTTCTTCGACCTCACCGCACTTCACCCCTGTAGCCGCTACCATGAAAGCTTGATGCCCAGCCCTTCCTGCCCTCTGTTGGGCGAGGAGCATCTTCGTCAACTGCACCGCGTTTATGGACCCATCAGTCCCGCTTTCGCCATTGAAGAACTCGGCTGCAGCCTCCAGCAGGCCACCGGGTACCTGTACGGCCTCCAGGCCGACCACCATACCAGGGTGAGCCTGCCCGACATGGTCCGGCTCTGCAGTGCTGACCAAACCTGTTCGGGTGACAGTGGAGAACAGTGAGGCGGGGCTGGTGGATTTTAAAGCGCTGGGCGAGATGACCTGGCGTCGATTGCAGAGGAACGGTGAACGAGCCACGCGGTCACCCGCGGCCAATATCCAGGCGTAGGGCATGTGTCAAAACGAGACTGAAATGTCGGCATGTCGGAATCAGGCGGCGCTGCTGCGGGTCAGGCCGCGCGTACCTGCCGGGTCTCCGGCACATTCCGCACAAGCACGACGCCTGCCAGGAAAAACAGTGCCGCGATGCCGAACACGAGCGTGTACCCGAAGTTGTGGCCTTGCTGGTTGCCCCAATCGAGCAAGGCCCCCTGTGGCGCGCTCGACAGTTGAGGCGCCACGAAAGCGACGTGCCAGATGCCCATATCGCGGGCGTAACTGCCTGCACTCGGCATGGCGTCGCTTCCGAGTGCCCAATCCACCGATGAGAAGGCTCCGAAGCCCAGGCCGAACAAGACCGCAAGCGCCAGGGCCACGGCATAACTCGGCGCGATCAGCAACATTACCGCTGCCGCTGCCATCACCGTGCCGGCCACGTAAATCACAGGCTTGCGGCCGACCTGGTCGCTGATCCGTCCCCCAGCCCATACCGAGAGAATGCCGCCCACGATAATGCAGAGCAGCATGATGGAGGTGCTGTTCGCTGCATTCGTCTGTCCCAGTACGTCCTTGTTGTAAAACTGCAAAAAGGGTTGTACGGAGTATTGCCCCAACGAGAACAACACCCGGGTCACGAAGACCCACAAGAAGGGCTGATAAGCGAACAATTGTTGCCAGGAGGGGGACGTACGGGCCGCCTTCTCTTGTGTGTCGAGGGCCTCCTCTCGAACACCTCGAATTGTAATCAGGGCGGGGACGGCCAGAACGATGCCGATCAGGAGGAAGGACACCACGGGCGGCAGATGGAGTGTGCTGACAGCAAAAGCCGAGACGGCTCCCAGTAGTTGCCCCACGGCTTGGAGCATTCCCATGACTCCGCTATAGCGCCCCCGCTGCTCGGGTAGAACGAGCTGGGGAATCAGCGCGGCGTAGGGCGCAGTCGCGTAATTGTTGCCGAACTGTACCAGCAGGAAGCCCAGCACATAGATCCAGAATCCCGTCATGCCGCTCAGTGCGGTGACCGCCAACGCCATCACGACGAGGCCTGCCAGGTTCACGCCCAGTCCCAGGCGGATGTAGGGCAATCGCTTCCCACTGCGGTCGCTGCGGGCGCCAATGAGGGGCGGGAGCACGAGCGCCATCACGGCTCCAATGGCGGTCAGTACGCCCAGATAGGTGCCCTTTTGTGCTTCACCCACAAACTGAACCACGTTCGCGGGCATCAGGATTAAGAGCAGCACGAGCCAGTGAAAGGCTGTGCCGAACCAGAACGCGGACAGCACCCACGGGCTGGGGACTGAGCGAGCAGGCAGAACAGCGGAGGGCATGTGCAGTCAGTATAGGGCGCGTCTTGGAGCCTGAGCATGCCTCCTGACTCCACATCTGCAAGCGTGCCATTCCCCGCACCCATTACGTCGCATGCCTCCCATTGACCGCTTCACCACGTCCCCCTCCTTTACCCCTCAGAACCTGCTGGAGGCCCCTTCCTGGCCTTCCTGTGGACAAGTGGTTTTTGCCGCGTCTGGGACGGCGTTTTGCCCACCTTGTTTTCGGCCATCGCAAAGAAGACCGTTCTCTTTCTGCTTTGGGACAAAAGAAGGTTCGGGAAAGGTGTCCCGCTTCCTGCCAAGCTCGGGAGAGGTCACGATCTGGCGAGTTTCTGGGGGATGGTCAAGTCTTGGGGAGGTTTACCAATAAGAGCATTTATTGGTAAAATCACAGCAAGATGGAGGACAGGCCATGACGCTCGCGCAGTATAACGCAGACCTCCACCACCGGACCAGCAGCTGGTCCAACCTTCACCGTGACGAGCGGCGACGCCGGGCCGTGAAGGCCTGCGCTGAAAAAGATGCAGAAGTGTTGTGGGAGATCGTCGAGTGGTACCTCACCCAGCACGCTCAAGCTGGGCTGCTCGTCAGTCCACATACCCAGCTGAGTTACCGCACAGGCACCAGGCAGCTGGTTGCCTTCATGGCTGAGCACGCCTGGAATGTCCTGTCCCCGGAACGCGAGGACGTGCAGGGGTATGTCAACAGCCTGCTCGCTTCTGGCAAAAGCATCGCCACCGTCCAGGCCCGCGCCGCTGCCGGGCGCACCCTCTACGCCGCCCTGCGCGAGGTCGACGCGACAAAGGCCGTTCCCTTCGAAGGACTTCGCGTGCCCAAAGACCGCCGGCACCCGCTGGAGAAGAATGCACCGTACCCGAGGCGACGGATGGAGGACGTCCTGGAGAAAGCGCGCGACCAGGTGGGCCGTGATCCGAAACGTGCGGCGCGCCACCTGGAAGTGTGGGCGCTGCTGCTCCTCCTGGCCCACACGGGGTTGCGGATCGATGAGGCGTTGTCCCTCGGATGGCGTGACGTACACCTGGACGAGGATGATGCCAGGCTGGTGGTCCGGTCCGGCAAGGGGCGCAAATCGCGCGAAGTACCGGTTTCACCGCGTCTCGCTGCAGCCCTCATCCGCTTCCAGGCCTTGCCGAGATCAAAGCGGCACGTGGGTGACCAGCTCTTCCCATACCGGACCTGGCGAGGGGCGGCCTACCATGTCAAGCCCTTATTCCAGCGTGAGGACGGCAGCAACGACTTTCGGGGCTTCCACGCCATACGCAAGTTCATGGGTTCACGTCTGTATGACACCCTCGGCGACTTCACGGCTGTCGCGGAGGTGTTGGGACATGCCAGCGTCGACACCACGCGAGGATACGTTCGAGTGGGGGTGAACAGGGCAAAGAAAGCCGTCGCGGACTGGTGAACATCCTGCTCTCCTTGGAGTGAACCCAATGGAGCGGACCGCAGGGCAAGCCACATCAGGATGGCAGTGGAGCGGTTGGCGAACTCGGCAGGTGGAACGTATCCCAGGCTGGAGTGCAGTCGGTGGCGGTTGTACAGGTCCGCAATAAAGAACTCGATGTGTCGTCGAGGGTCGTCCAGATCGACGTACTCTTGCAGATCGACCTCCTCGGTCTTCAGGGTCTTGTAGAAACTCTCCATTTTGGCGTTGTCATAGGGATTGCCCTTCCTGGACATGCTTGGCGTGATTCCTGCGGACCGCAAGCGGTCCACGTACACCCGGCTCGCGTATTGCACGCCCTGGTCATCAGTGGTGCAGCAGACCAGGGGCAGGGCAACGCGCCGCGAGCGCGTTGCCCTGCCCTGCCAACGGCAAATCCACGTCCAGGAACTTTGACATGGACCAGTCGACCACCTCACGGGTAAAACCGTCCAGCACGCAGGCCAGGTACACAAAGCCGTGCCGGACTCGCACATAGGTGAGATCGGCCTGCCAGACCTGATCTGGCCGCATTGGGACAACTTCGCGCAGCAGATTTGGGAAGCGTTTCTCGTTGTGATTCGAATTCGTTGTCGCCCGGTAGCGTCTCTTGGGGCGGCAGAGCAACCGGCGTTCCCGCATGACTCTCAACACGCGCTTGTGGTTCACCGGACGGCCTCGTCGGGCCAACTCGCGGGTGACACGCCGATATCCGTACCCATTGAATTCCACCACGACGGCTTCAATGTCCTGGGACAACGCCTGATCGGCATCCACCTCCTCCCGGTCCTGTTGTTCGTAGAACCACGAGCGATTGACCCCGTGCAGCTCACACAGACGACGCACCGACACCTCTTTTGGGCGCGTTCCGCGCATCCTCAATCATTTGGTGCCGTTTTTCGAGCGGTATGTCGACAACGACTTTTTTAGGATCGTGTTCTCCAACGACAACTGCCCGCAAAACCGTTCCAACTCAGCGATGCGTTGTTCCAACGATTGGTCGGGTTTGGCCTGGTCGGTGAACGCTGCTTCTCCTCGCGCCTCGACCTCCTTCCGCCAGCGGTGGATCAGACTGGGCGAGAGAGCGTGTTCTCGGCAGAGCTGGGCGGTTGTCTTTTGACCTCCGTTGATTTGATTCACGATTTCCAGCTTGAACTCACGGCCGTGGGTGCGCCCGGGCATACGGGCTCCTTCGGTGCCGTCAGCATACGGGCTGACGGGGACGAAGTGCTTGACCTCGTGGTCCGGTCCTAAGGGGTCAGTCCAGTCACGGGAACGTCCCGCCTGTTCTTCTCGCGTGGAATGCAAGCGCATTGGCCGCCGGTGAGCTACCTCATTTCGACACTGGTGCTCCTTGACTACAAGGCCTGGGTTGTCAATCTGTCCATGGATGCGCTGCTTGTTGCGATCGGCATCTTCTACGCCACCTCTGGCACCGTGCTTATGGAGGTGAAGCGGCGGTACGGGAACGCCTTGGTTCAGTTGTACCTCCTGCACGCGGCAGTGATTGCCGTTCTGGCCCGTCAGGCCGCCCGCACCCACGCGGCGAGCGTCGGCCTCACTGTCACCACCTACCTCGCTGGCCGCCCCAACCTCACCGCCAGTAGCCTCACCCCCTCCCAATCCATTCACAGCTTCATCGCCTTAGTGAAGGACTTTGGCGAGAATCTGCGCCGCTGCTCCGCGTGCAGAAATATAGGTGCTGTCCGTACGGACGTGCAGACGAACGGGAGACGCCGATGCATACAGGTGGCGCTGATGCTTTTCAAAGAAGGTCAGCGCGGGGTGCAGAAGGGCGTCGCCCAGCCGGGTCAGGGCACCTCCGATCACGATATCGCTGGGGTTGAACGTATGGTGCAGATTCGTGAGGAGCATTCCCAGTGCTTCACCTGCACGTTGAAGGGTGACCTGCACATCCACGTCCTGCATGCGCGACGCGAGAGCGTCTTCCAGAAGAAGGCCGGAGGGAAGGCCCAAGGCGGCGCGAATCGACCAACCGCTGACCAGCGTTTCGGCACACCCGCGGTTTCCGCAGTGGCAGTACAGCCCAGACACCTGCAGTACGGAGTGCCCGATCTCACCGGCCAGGCCTTGAGCGCCCCGCAACAGGTGGGGAACGGGAGTCCCCAGCATCAGGCCGCTGCCGATCCCCGTCCCCAAACTGATATAAGCGAGCAGTTCCGGCTCCTCCTGTTCGGAAAAGTAGACCTCCCCAAAGGCGGCTGCTTTCGCTTCGTTCTCTAACAGCCAAAAGCCGCCCAGATCGGGCAGAAAAGGCTTGAGAAGGGCCAGAAAGGAAACGTCTCGCCAACCGAGGTTCGGAGCGAACAGGAGGGTAGGCGCGTGCAACGAGACTGGTCCTGGAACTGCCACACCCAGCCCCAGGATTTCACGGCCGGCGAGCTCGGGCTGACCCAGCAATTCCCGGATAAGGCCCGCAAGAGACTGTGCGGTAGCTTCGGGATTGGTCGATGGGACCACGACGTCGAGGTGGGCAAGGATTTGGCCAGTCAGGGTGCAGCCGACAACCCGGAGGCCTTCTACCCCAACTTCCGCGCCCAGCAAAACGTGCTGATCCTCATTGAGATGCAAAGCGCGCCCGGGACGCCCGACGTTTCCCTGCTGCCACCCCCCTTCAGTCAGCCAACCCTGTTCCAGCAGCTCCTGCACCATCATGCCAACGGAGGCTTTGGTTAGCTGCGTCCTGAGCGCCAGATCTGCTCTGGAAATGCCAGGTTCCCGGCGCACCATATCCAGGACAGCCGACCGATTGAGCTGCTTGAGAAAGCCCTGGTCTCCAGCGCGGTAGTGAAGGGGCGGTAAGGTCATGGGCCTATCCTCTCGTGTCGACGGAAAAGTGGTTGTACTCCGGTGGCCTTTTTAAAATTCTTGTCCTGCTGTACCTGGAAATTCGCGCACTCGGCAAAGTCTTGTCGGGTAGGAGGGCGAAAACCGTCGAGGGACGGCAGCCAAAGTCCCTTACCAGTCATAGGCGTCCAGTGTGTACGACGCATTTTCCCTCATCCACTGCGGTCATGGCTGTGAATTTTCCAACAGAAAGTTAAATGATTTAACCAAATACAGCAGAGCAGCCGCTGTCGCCCACAAATTTCCTGACTTTCAGACGCCTACCCCCCATCAAAGCCGCTTTTTCCGCCCTAGATCACTCTTGACTTTTGACGAGCCTGCCCCTTACCCTCGGGTTAGTTAAAAAAGTTTAACTAACAGATTCTGTCAATGCGCCCTGAACAGAGCCTCAGCGAAGGCATACCGGAGGACTTTTTGAAGAGCTCCAGCATGGCGGCCCTCAAGCTTGCCACCACCGTCGCCCGCGCGCCCAGCACGACCACTCAATCGGTGGTGTGGGCTGATCAAACCCTCAGGAGAAACAATAGAAAACCGATCACAGGCCTGTGAAAGCTCAGCTGGCCAAGGTGAGAGCGAAGCGCATCACTGCAGAGAAACAATGAAAGGCGGCTGTTGTCCATTGAGAGTGTCATCACGCGTGAGGCAACGTCAAGATTGTGCTGCCCCAGGACAACGCGACCACTTCGCCTGACCGACACGACGATCCGCGCGTAATCAACATCGCGTATCCGGGAAACCTCTTTTACACCTACCTCCTGGACCGCCCTAGAAGCCTAAATGCACCCGGGTTTGCCGGAGTCGGTGATGCCGTATTCCAGCGGAGCGGGGAAACTCCATTCGCAATTACACGAGACCTTTGCGGAGACGTAACTCTCAAACGCTTTCCGCGTTGTGACCTTGAAAGGACCTGCCATGACCAACTACACACCCACACCTGCTGACAAATTCACCTTTGGCCTCTGGACCGTCGGTCAGACTGGGCGCGACCCTTTTGGAGAAGCCACCCGTCCCGGGTTCTCCGCGCCTGATATCGTCCGCAAGCTCGCCGAACTCGGCGCGTACGGGGTCACCTTCCACGACAACGATCTGGTGCCCATCGACGCTTCCGCCGCTGAGCGTGACCGCATCGCCAACGACTTCCGCGCTGCCCTAAACGAAACTGGTCTCGTCGTCCCGATGGCGACCACCAACCTCTTCACCGATCCCGCCTTCAAGGACGGGGCGTTCACGAGCGCGGACGCCCGCGTGCGCGCCTACGCCCTGCAAAAGACGATGCAGGCGATGGATCTGGGTGCCGAGTTCGGGGCGCAGACCTACGTCTTCTGGGGCGGCCGTGAAGGCACCGAAGTCGATGGCAGCGGCAAACTGCTCGATGCCCTTGCGTGGTTCCGCGACAGCCTCAACTTTCTGGCGCAGTACAGCCAGGACCAGGGGTACAACTACCGGTTTGCTCTGGAACCCAAGCCAAATGAGCCGCGGGGGGACATCTTCCTGCCCACCGTCGGCTCGGCGTTGGGCTTCATTGCCACCCTCGAACAACCGGAGCTGTTCGGGGTCAATCCCGAGTTTGCCCATGAGACGATGGCAGGACTCTCGTTTCCTCACGCCATCGCCCAGGCGATCGACGCGGGCAAGCTGTTTCACATTGACCTCAACGATCAGAAGATGGGGCGCTTCGATCAGGACCTGCGCTTCGGGGCCGAGAACCCCAAGGGCGCGTTTTTCACGGTCAAACTGCTGGAAGACAGTGGGTACGGCGGTCCCCGACACTTTGACGCCCACGCATTGAGAACCGAAGATGCCGAAGGGGTCTGGGCCTTTGCCCGGGGCTGCATGCGCACCTACCTCATCCTCAAGGACAAGGTGGCGCAGTTCAACGCTGACCCCGAGATTCAGGCAGCGTTGCAGGCCTACAGGGTGCAAGACGCTGAACTCGAAGCGCTCAGCAAGTCCTACTCGACTGCGAATGCCCAGGCGCTTAAGGGCCGCACCTTTGACAGGGGAGCACTGGGACAGCGTGGCTTGGGCCTCGAACACCTCGATCAGCTCACTGCCGAACTCCTCCTCGGCGTGCGGGGCAACGCGGCCAACACCGCTCAACGGCAGATGGTGACGACGGCGTGACCCACCCTCCCGTCACTCTTGGGCTGGACTTGGGTACCAGTGGCGTCAAGGTCGTGGCCCTAAACGCGCAGGGGCAGGTGGTGGCGCACAGTAGCCGAACGTACCCCCTGCTCACACCCCGCCCCGGCTGGACCGAACAGCGCCCCCAGGACTGGGAAAACGCCAGCCTGGACGCCCTGCGGGAGATCGCTGCGCAACTGCAGGCTCTAGGGGCCGTCCCCCTTGCCCTGGGCCTGAGCGGGCAGATGCACGGCGCAGTCTTTCTAGACGCCCAGGGTGAGGTGATCCGTCCCGCTCCCCTCTGGAACGATCAGCGCACCGCCGCCCAGGTGAAGCGCATCGAGCGCACTGTTCCGCGCGCTGACTTGATTGCCCGCACCGGCAACCGGGCAGTCACGGGCTTTCAACTGCCCAAGATTCTGTGGTTGAGGGACGAGGAACCCACTGCATTTGCCCGCCTCGCGCATGTGCTGCTGCCCAAGGATTACCTGGGGTACGTCCTGACGGGGGTCATGGCCACGGAGCCCAGTGACGCCTCCGGCGTCGGTGCGCTTCACTTGGATCGCCGGGACTGGGACGCCGGAGTACTGGACGCCCTGAACCTCCCTGTTCACCTTTTCCCGCAGGTGGTGAAGTCCTGGGACGTCACGGGCTCGCTCCGGGCAGACCTGGCCGCTCTCACAGGCCTTCCGACGAATCTGCCGGTGGTCGCTGGAGGCGGCGACAACGCCGCAGCCGGAATCGCACTGGGCCTGAGTTCTGCGCGTCCAGACCTGGGCAGTGTGAGTTTGGGAACGAGTGGGGTGCTGTTCGCACCCCTCTCGCAGGCTACGCCGGATCCGCAAGGACGGGTTCACCTGTTTGCGCATGCTGACGGGGGATATCACCTGCTGGGGGTCACACTGTCCTGCGCAGGAGCACTGCAATGGATGAGGGACAAGATCTGCCCGGAAGTGAGCTTTGAGACCCTACTGACCGAAGCGCAGCAGGTACCGGCGGGACCGAGAAATCCAGTTTTCCTGCCCTACCTGGCGGGAGAACGCAGTCCCTACATGGACCCGGACCTCCGGGGGGCGTGGCTGGAGCTCTCGCTGGCCCACGGTCGGGGACACCTCACCCGTGCCCTCCTCGAAGGCACAGCGTTTGCGCTCGCAGACACCTATGAGGTCATGCGTCCCCTCACGCAGGTGACCACTTTCCTCGCCACCGGGGGTGGAGCCCGCAGTGACTTCTGGTTGGGTCTGGTGGCGGGAGCGCTGGGGAGCCGCGTCGAACGACCGGCCCATGAACCTGGAGCAGCAGACGGTGCAGCCATTCTCGCGATGCCCGCTGCGGGACTGTATCCCGATCTGACCTCGGCCATGCAAGCTCTCAGAACGGTCGGCACTCCCGTTTCACCTCTCCAGACTGCCCCCGCGTACCACAACCACACCGCCGCCCTCACCCAGCTCTACCCTCGTCTCCAACCCACCTCCATCGTTCGCCCGACCACTCGCGCAGGCGTTTACATGGATGATCTACTCCGCGCGATGGGAACTGAGGGCTGATGGTCGTGCCAGGATCAACCCTCGAACTTGCCCACGTTTCGTCTCCTCCACTGGGCCCGGACCCTCCTCGCGCAACGCCGCCCGGCCTCACCCACGTCCCTCCCGAACACCAGTGAGCCACTACTTCCGTGCAGTCCAACTGTCGAGGATTGATACGAAACAGCAGGATCGGTTGGAACTGCACGGCTCGGTAGCGTTGCTCAACGCTCAATGCAGACCCAGACGACTTTCGATACAAAAGACGAACCGAATACCTTAAGGGTCTGCATTAAGCGTTCATTTAACTCAAAGAAGCTTAATTACTACAGAATAAGAACAATTAAATTCCATACGTTCGGTTCAAATAATTTTGATGGTTCACTTTTATTCCAAGTGATTGCATGAATTTTAGGCCCGCCACTGATAGCGTTGAAGCTTTTACTCATAGGAACTGCTTCTCCGAGATGATCTCCCTCATATGGCGTAGGCAAAGTTTGTGGGTTGTCCGGGCTAAAACTTCCAAATCTACCCAATATAAGCCAGGTCAGATAGGAAAGGCTTTCCAGTGAGAAACTTGAATACCATTCAGCTAGAAGAAGCGAAGCGGATCGCAGTAAAATCGGCGTGGGACGTACTGGGTCCGATTACATCCCCCATAATAAAAAATCCTTTGGATGAAGATTTCTATATAGAGGAACAATATTGCTGGATGTTTTTTAGAAATAAAGATATTATTCTTCCCAATGCCTTCGCACTCAATTACGATTGGTCCTTTGTGGTCAGCATATGGGGGGACGAAATAAATCTCCATACCCTCTCATATGATAATGCCAGGCTGCGAAAATACGCGAAAAATCTGTCAGACCATTTCAAGCTTGATTTCGACAGAAGTCGGTTGCTAAGCCTAAAGAAAGACTAACAGCAGGCATTCAGTTCTTGATTCCAGTGGACTACGATAGTTACTATAAATTAACGCGTTGGACTTAATTAGATCTGTGTCTGCTTAACTGCGCAGCTTGTATCCGAACCTGCTTGTATTGGAAAGGAAGGAAGACCTTGAAAACTACCCTCGCTTTGTCTTTGATTTTTTCGCTATCGCTTGGCTCAGGCGTACAAGCTCAGACACAAGACATCGCCGAAGTCGTAGTATCAATTCCTGCCGCAAATCATGGCTGGACATCAGGCGTACTTTATCACGCGAGTCAAGCAAAAGAATACCTTGCTCGTTTATATCCTCGTCACCACATCACTATTAAGAC
This sequence comes from Deinococcus hopiensis KR-140, assembly GCF_900176165.1. Lineage (NCBI taxonomy): Bacteria > Thermotogati > Deinococcota > Deinococci > Deinococcales > Deinococcaceae > Deinococcus > Deinococcus hopiensis. Next base: position 27,312 of record NZ_FWWU01000001.1, on the reverse strand, counting down.
GTCTGCAAATGCCACCGAACAAATCAAACAGCTGCAGGAGTTAAGTACTGCAAAAAAGATTGCTGCCCTAATCATTCTTCCACATGAAAGTCAGCCCCTCACGGCACCAGTACGGAAGATTGTGGATCAAGGTGTATTTGTCACTGTCGTGGACCGCAACCTCAGCGATCAAACCGCCCGGAACGCCTATGTTGGAGGTGACAACGTGGGTTTTGGACGAATAGCGGGACAGTATATCGGTGCCAAACTCGGCACCCAGGGCGGAAATGTGGTGGTGCTCCGAGGACTGAAAAGCGTCATTGACGACCAGCGTAACCGCGCCTTCCAGGAAGCTTTAAAGCAATATCCGGCTGTCAAAATCCTTGATGACCAATACGGCAACTGGAACAGACCAGACGCCAAACGAGTTATGCAGAGCTACCTCTCGCGGTTCCCCAAAATTGACGCTGTATGGGCTTCGGACGATGACATGGCCCTCGGGGTACTAGAAGCCCTACGCGAAAGTGGACGGCGTGATGTCCGTGTCGTTCTGGGTGGCAGCGGCATGAAGGAAATGGTCAAAAAGATCATGGACGGTGACCCACTGGTTACTGCCGACGTGACCTATTCGCCCAGTATGATCGCAGATGCCATGCACCTCACCTTGAAGAGCCTGGCAGGTGAACAACCCATACCTCCCAAGACGCTACGCCCATCTGTGTTGATTACGAAGGAGAACGCAGGAAAATACTACTTTCCCCAGTCGCCATATTAACTTATACAAAATTTCGTATTTATCTTTAGCGGTTTTTATAATCTCGTTCTGGAAATTACTTTACGTGACGAATGATTCACCGTTGTCTAAATCTTTGACTCGGGCTGCACTGCCCAGCTCATTGGCCCGAAGTAAAGCAAACACAATGAGATAAGGTAGGCCAACCCAGTCCTCACCCTATTTCCAAGTAGAGTAAAGCAGAGTAATGAGTCAGATCAGCCAAAAACCGGCTGATGCTTTCTATGTCTCTATGTCGAACGCATTTTCTCAGAAACCGACCAGCTCTAAATTATTTAATACTACATCAAGCACGCCTCCACAATACAAATATGTTTGGGAAAAACGGCCACAGTAGTCAATGGGCAAAATCTGACTCAAGGTAATTGTCAGGAACGCTTGTCTAGACGCCACATTGAAAGATGTCTCGTGATGCATCGGCTCCACTCTGCTCTGAAATAGATCTAAGTCTGATCTTGCTCCTTCACAAGCAGGCGACCATACTTATTTCACTTCTAAGGTAAGCGCGCCGGTCCTCACACGCATCTGTCCCAATATAAGCAGCATACCAGGGAAAATCCTCCGCCGCGTCTCACTTATAGGAACGCTCATATGAAACAGCTTGGAATTCTTGTCAGCGCCTTCCTTTTCTTCTTTCTCGCATTATTTGTCATCGTTGAGGCCTTGCATGTGCCGCTCCTCACCGATCCGACTCCTCTGCTCCAGCACAGTGTGTACAGCGCGCCGCTGAGCGTCTCCCTGCTGATTGCGGATGTCGTCCTCCCCGTACCTTCCAGCCTGATTATGGTTGCCAACGGCGCGCTCTACGGCACCGTGATAGGCGCAGCGTTGTCGCTGCTGGGCACCATAGGTGCGACCCTGCTCGGATACTTTCTCGGAAAGCGCGGCTCCCCTTTCCTCACGCGGCACATCCCCCTCCATGCCCGCGAAACCTCACAGCAGCTCCTGCAGCGCTGGGGTTTGCTGGCGATCATCATTACTCGCCCTGTTCCGCTACTCGCGGAAACCACAGCGATCCTCGCCGGGACGAGTGGGCTGCGGTGGACGTCCGTCATGCTGGCCGCCGCTGCGGGAGCACTCCCGGCGGCGATTCTGTACGCCGCTGCGGGAGCCGCAACGCTCAAGCTGCAGAGCAGCGCCATCATTTTCGCCGCAGTACTTGCCATTGCCGGCGTGGTTTGGATGGCTGGGTACGTCCTGCAACGCCACCTCACACAGCGCGCCAGGACGCGTACCTCCTGATCTCCCCGTGACGCCAACCCGGTCCGCCCTGTTCCCATCATCGATACGGTTCACCCTCGCGGGCATGATGCTCGCGGTGTTCCTCGCTGCTCTGGACAACACCATCATCGCAACGGCTGGTCCCTCCATACAGCGTGCCCTGCTCCTCAACGCCGGCATGTATGCGTGGTTGACCACAGCGTATTTGATTACTTCCACCGTCTTCGTGCCGCTGTACGGCAAACTCTCCGATGAAATCGGACGCAAGCCCGTGCTGCTCACGGGAATTGCCATCTTCCTACTGGGTTCGATTGGCTGCGGCCTCTCGCAGAATGTCAGTGCCCTGATCGCTATGCGGGCCGTACAAGGTGTTGGCGCGGCCGCGTTGTTCACCACGGCTTTCGCGTTAATCGCCGATCTGTATCCTCCTGGAGAGCGGGCCCGCATGACCGGCCTGATCGGCGCGACCTTTGGACTTTCCAGTGTCCTGGGTCCGTTGGCAGGAGGAATCATCACGCAAACCTTTGGTTGGCGTTGGAACTTCTGGATCAACGTCCCCCTTGCTTGCCTGGCGTTGATCTTTATTACGGCGTTCATGCCCCGCTGGACGCACCGACCCTTTGCTCCGCGCCGCCCATTCGACACCTGGGGCGCAGCAGCACTGTTGCTTGGCAGCATACCCCTCCTGATCGCGCTCGCGCAGGGGCGTCCGCGCCTCGAACCCGGGCAGGCAGGCTTTTTGTGGCTGTCCTGGCCTACGTTCGCGCTGGTTCTCCTCTCCATCCTGGGGACCATTGCCTTTATTCGCATGGAGCAGCGCGCACCGAACCCCCTGCTGAACATCGCCTTTTTTCGCAGTCCGCTGTTCAGTAAAGCCACCCTCGCGGCGTTCCTGGTCGGCATGGTCTTCCTCGGACCGATGATCTTCCTCCCGCTGTACCTGGTCAATGTGGTCGGGCTGAGTGCCATGACTGCCGGCGCGACCATCATTCCCCTCTCCCTGGGTATTGTGGCGGGAACAGTCATCACGGGCCAACTGCTCCACCGCTTCCAAAGACCAAAGTCCCTGATGCTGGCAACGCTGGGCCTCATGCTCACGGCCTTGACCATCCTGGGCTTCACCCTGACCGTTCACACCGGCGTGCTGGACATCACCCTCAAGATGGTCTTTCTGGGACTGAGCTTAGGACCAGCCATTCCGCTGTACACCCTCACGGCACAGCAGGCTGCGCCTGCAGAGGAAACGGGCGCCGCTACGGCAGTCGTGACTTTCGCACGGCAGCTCGGCAACGTCTGCGGCGTCGCCTTACTGGGGTCTATCTTCGCTTCCACGGTCGGCATCAACTTACAGCACACCAAAACCACGGTCCTGAATTCACTTCCTGCAAGTACCCGAAGTGAGTTTTCAACCTACACCGACCAGACCACCCAGACCGAATTGAACATTCAGCGCATTCGTGAAGATGTCCTCAGCAAAATCGATGAACGGGGCCGCGTCATTACCAAAGCCATCATGGACAACGACCCTGCGAGCGTCGCCATTGTTCTGAACGACCCGCGGACGCCCCAGGTTCTACGCGAACCGCTGAGCGGCGGCGGCATCGTTCATTGGGTACGGGAACGCCACCGGCACAAGCAGCAACAACTCCAGAACGCCCTGGTGGGAGGAGAACCCAGCGCGATCCGGCGCCTGTTGAGCGCAGATGACACGCCTTTTGAGGTCCGGGAAGCGCTTCTGATCGGTACCCCCAGCCAACGCCGCGCCCTCGCGGAGCGTCTTCTCAAGGACGGACCCAACAACGAAGCCAACGAGATTTTTAGCACGCAGCGTACCCGCCTCGACGGCGCCATGTACGGCCTCAACGCTGCCCGTTCACAAGTGAGGCAGGCGCTCGATGTATTTGAAGTTGGGCTGAAAGAGGCATTGACGCTGGCGCTCCGGAACGTCTTCCAGGCAGGCCTGATCGTCGCACTTCTCGCACTGCTCGTCACCCTGACGTTGCCAGGCACGAAGCGGCAGACGCAACTGGCCCGTGTCGCGCGGGGCGAGTTACTCCAACCTCCTCAGCCGTCCAATGACATAACTCCGGTGCGATCACACAAACGACTGCTTACAGCAGAAGAAGACGGGGTGAAGCGCAGGAGGAAAAAACGTCTACGGGGGAGCACAAAAGGAATAGCTGATTAAGAATTTCACAGTGCAACCGGATCAATAATCTTCACTTCTTACTCCTTAGGACGGTTTACCTTTGCAAGCAGAAATTATTCATAATACAAAACCATCACACCGTAATGCCGGATTTTCAATTCTTGAACTATTGGTGGTGATAGCCATTATTGGAATATTGGCTGGAGTTATAGCCTCCAGCCTACGCCTCTTACAGAAGCCCGCGCTTAGTGATGCCAGGGCTATAAGCGCTGCTATAAAAGTTGCCCGAAGCAAAGCCATTGGCACAACCAGCGCTGTTCAGGCCATCTTTAATACATCTACAAGAACTCTAAATCTACAGCAAGGTACCAATTGCTCCGCAACAACCTGGAGTAATTTCCCCGGCACTTATAACATTACTCTCAATAGCCAGGTTGAAACAGTCTCAGCCACATCTCCTATAGCATTCAGAGTATGCTTCAATTCCAGAGGCTTGGCCAGCAATACTGCAATTTTAAAAATCAAGGATGCCCGTTCTCCTACTTATACGATAAGTATTTTTCTCGGTGGAGCAGTTGAGGTTACTCAATGAAATTGTCTCAAGGATTTACATTAATAGAAGCAATTGTCTCTCTGTTGATTCTGGGAGTCATTATGTCCGCCTTCGTTCCAATCTTCCTTAATAATCTCAAGATGAATACGGAAAGTGAGCGAATATCTCAGGCCACCAGCGCAATAGAAAGTTTCTTTGATAAATTAAGAACTGCACCTGTCAATAAAATACCAACAAGTGGGGTTGGCCAAGAGGATATCTCCGTGAATGGAGTTATCTACAAAATAGAGGCGACTTACTGTAGAAATGCTTCTCTATGTACTGATAACAGTCGGATGGTAACTGCCAAGGCTTTGTTCAACAATAGGAGTATAGCAAGTGCAGAAACTATTTTCACGGAGGTGAATTATGCTAAACCATAGCCAAGGCTTTACACTCGTTGAGCTGATGGTTGCAATGTTCATCAGTAGTCTCATTCTAGTCCTAACTTTCACACTTGTTGATGGAAATCGAAAATTATATGATACAGATAGCCGCCGAGTAGATGTAAATCAGAATCTACAGAGCGCCCTTCTTATACTTACTAATGATCTACGCCAAGCAGGAGAGAGGCTCCCAGCCAATTTTCCTTCCCTTGAAGTTGTGACTGGGACTAGCGACACTATAATACTAAGGCGCAATATTCTTGATGTCGTTCTACCAGTTTGCAAAGATATTAACGGTGGATCTAATCGGGATGTCGTTTTTATTGCGAAAAATGGTAGTTCAAAAATCCCAGCCAACTGCAAAGACGCCGACCCAAATCTTCTTACTACATGGAAGAAATATAGACTGGACAACGGTGGAAAAATAAAAGCTTATATATATGATCCTAAACTAAAGCGAGGGGAGATGTTCACCTATGACGATGAGGATAGCTCTGGCCAGAAAATTCATCATGAGGGCGATCACTGGGACTACGATTATGATATTGACAATGAACCCGTCTTATATGTAATAGAAGAAAGAACATACAGGGTGTTGGACGGAGATTTAGTTATGGATGAAAATAAGACAGGCTACCAACCCGTGGCACCAAATATTAGCGCTATGAAAGCCTCCCTGGTATTAAAAGACGGAACGGTTGCTACCGGAAACTTCCCTACTTTATCAGCCAACTGGAAGGACTTGAATGATGTAAACTTATCTCTTACCGGAACTTCAACCTTTGCAGGAAGATCAACAACGCGCACCTTGTCGAATAAAGTCTCTCTCCGCAACGCATTCTCGGCGGATCAATGAGCACTACACAGATTCCCAAGCATCATAACTTAGGTTATGCCCTCATTAGCGTCATGCTTGCCATGACTATACTGATGGGAATTGTGCTCGTCTATCTCACAATCACCTTAGGAAACAGACGAGACACCGCCAACGTCACCAGTAGCATGACTGGCTTCTATGCCGCCGAAGGTGGACTCAATCTCCGCGCAGAGAAGGTAAGAGCAAAGTTTATTGATTACAACCGCCCTACAGGGACAGCCCCCAGCAGCACTTCCCCATGTGTAGGGAGTAATCTTGGCACGTTAGACTTTGCTTGCGATAGCAGTCTCACCCTTGGAGGACGCACTGTCACAACGTACGTTTTGGATACGACGAGCGCCGACCCTGCCAAGAATACTGGAGTTGTTAATTCTGGGGAGACTTACGCAGGATTAAACTATCAACAGTATTCTTACCGTGTAGTAAGCGAGGCAAAGGTTTCTGGGCAATCTGGCGTAGAGGCAAAGCTCCAGATGGAATTCCAAAGCCGCCTCGTCCCGATCTTCCAGTTCGCCGCCTTCTACAATAATGATCTTGAAATAAATCCCAGCCCGTTGATGACTTTGAACGGACGAGTTCATACAAACGGCAATCTCTATGTCTCGCCTTCAACTGGTTTGACTATTAATGGACGAGTAACGACCGGTGGCATCATTCGCAGAGGAAGAAAAGACGCATCCAGGTGCGATGGCGGTGCAGTTAATTTTTCCGACAGCGCGACGACGACAAAGACACTGAGAGCGTGTGCCGGAGGCACCACTGACATTACCTCCTCCGATATTACGCAGTACAACGGACGCGTTCAAATGTCCGTACCCCGCCTTACTGTTCCCCCTCTTTCCTCTCTTGATCCAAACAGACAAAACGAACTGTTTTCTGGGGCAGACGTTCGTATTGTGGCCCATCTGGTGGGCGGTACCTGGGTACCTGAAGTTCGAGACGCGAACAATATTATTATGGCAGCCGCAACGTCTCGACTCGGTGATCCTAGCTGCATAGGAGCGGTGACTATTGACAATGTCTTTTATGACAACCGAGAGCGCGCAACCCAAAGACTCATAGAAATCGACCAGCAAAAAATGATGGACTGCATATACAGGTCTCCCGCCGAAGTCTTCACAAATTCCACTGGCGCCAGTTTAACCTTGGATGACACAACAGGTAACGGGATGGCTTGGCATTTTAGCTTTGATGATGGCAATACAGACACAAACAACTATGCCGCGAAAAGACAGACCAATTATGGCATACGCGTCAAGAACGCCACAACACTTGGAAGCAGCAATACGATCGCTCCAGCGGTTAAAGGTCTTACAATTGTAACAAATCAAGCTGCGTACGTTCAAGGAAGTTTCAATGTCAATAACATCAAACCTGCTGCCATAATATGCGATTCCATAAATATCCTTTCTAATTCTTGGCCTGCCACTGATCCTGCAGCAGGAGTCAAACCAGCGGCGAGCAATACAGAAGTAAATGCCGCTTTTATGGCTGGCACAGACCTAACAAATGGTAGCACCTACAACGGCGGTCTTGAGAACTACCCACGTTTTCACGAAGACTGGGGAGGAAAAACCTTCCGTTACCGTGGGTCATTCGTTAGCCTCGATACGCCTTCGCACGCGAGAGGTCAATGGGGAAATGCTCTTTATAATCCTCCTCAACGCGACTGGGATTACGATCTCCGTTTTAATGATGCCGCCACCCTGCCTCCCCTTACCCCACGCTTCGTATACCTCCGTCAGGTTCTCTTTGCTCGCGAGTACTAACCCCGAATAGGGGTTGACGGAAGGTATACAGCATGGTGATGTCGCAAAACCAAGCGCTTGAGGAGGATAAGTCAAGGCGTGGAGGTGCACAGATTGCACCTCCACGCCTTGACTTGATTTATCGGCGACAGCTGATGACGCTTATGCTTCGCAGGATACGACTTCCCAGTCCTTCCAGGTCTGCACACGTTTGGCATAGACGCCCTGGGCGATATCGAAGGCTTAAGATACCCATTATCAGCACGCTAAGGACCTCCAACTCAGTGCATTGCAAGCCGATGAACGCTATGGCTTCGTTGAATGCAATTCCCAACAGCTCTGATGGGATGTGGTGCTGTTTAGGCTGAGATGCGCCTTGATTACCTGGGGAAAAAGTTTGCCACAGAGGCGATATAACTGCCCAGCACGACCGCGGCTGATATGCAGAGTAGTTACCGTCCCCTTATGCAACCTCGAATACCCGAAGCCTATCGTGCAGAAACGAGACCATCGTTCACAAGTTGTCGAATATGATCGTTCACCGTCTCTCCAAGTTCCCTATAGCGCAAACTCAGCTCTGCCTGAACACGTTTACCATCGTACTGAATTGGATGATTCACATTTCGAGAAATATAATTTCGCTGCATGCCTACCAGCGGTCCCACCAACCACATCAGGATTTTGGGCATTTCGCTTCGCGGCAACCGGTCCTCCAACCCGAACTCACGCACCTTCATTAGTTGAGCGATCTCCAAGAGCCTGAGACTTTGTGCCACAATGATGTATCTGCCACGCGCTCGCGGTTGAGTTGCGGCCCGCACATGAGCACTCGCCACATCACGAACGTCGACGAAACCGAGCCACAGACGGGGCACGCCTTTGCTGTAGGAGCCGCTCAAAAACTGCGTCATCATCGTCACGCTGGTCGCGTCTGAGCGTTTGGACATGGAAGGACCGAACATCGCTCCCGGGTGGATAGATACAAGATCCCATCGCCCTTGCTGCCGGCACACCTCCCACGCTGCCCGTTCCGCCATGGTTTTCGAGTACGCGTATGGGTTGTGCTGACTGTGAGTGTTCGGATTGACATCATCTTCCTGCACGAGATGGCCAACCCGACCTTTCACGTCACAGGCGTCGTTATACAACGCGGCGATACTACTTGTCAGGACGACACGCTGAACAGTTTCGGTCCGGTTGACTGAGGCAAGAACATTCTGAGTGCCTTGAAGTGCAGGCTTGATCAGCTGCTGTTCCACGTCCTTCGGTTTTTCCAGAAAGTAAGGAGACGCCGTGTGAATCACAACTGAACAGCCCTTCATGGCATCGTCGAAGCTGCCTTCCTTGACGAGATCTGCTTCAAACAACTTGAGACGCTGTGGATACCTCTTGGCAAGGTCAATTAGGTGCTGGGTCTTGCCTTTATCTTTGAGGTGCCGTACAGTGCCATGAACGGTGTGGCCGTGACGCAGGAGGTCTTCCACGACCCAGGAAGCCAGGTAGCCGGATGCACCAGTCACCATGACCTGTTGTTGTGTTTCAAACATGATTGCTCCTTTGAGAACATCTTTTATTTGTAGTGAAGGTCCGTCAGCATCAACTGAATGCTCCAGGGCACGATGATGAGACCGAGCGTCCAGAACTGACTGAACTCAGGGATTATTGGTACCGGCTCAGGTTTGGGACGCCCATCATCCTCCTTTTGCGGGATATCGCCCTCACAGAACACGTCCCTTGAGGTCGCGTCTCAAATCAACCCCAGTATCAATAAATGTTCGCCTTACGGGATGCCGAATACAGCTGAGGCTGAAGCAAGGATGATCAGGCCGGCGTGATGGTGGAGGATTTGTTCCAGTTCGCCGGGTCCCTTGGAAACAAAGGACGCGAGCGGCACAGTGGCGACAGCGATGCCGACCAGGAAGGCGAAAAGCAACATTTCTGGAGGAAAGGAATGTAAACATTCCTTGACAAATTGTGGGGCTTAGCCTCGAAAATGTCAAGAAAACTTTACTTCGCGTCCTTCTGCGCGACGAGTCGTGCTCGAAACGCTCTGCAGTCAGCGTCCCAGTGAAGGGACCCTCGCGCTGCATCTCAATCTCGCCACAGAGCGGTTGGCCAGATTTGAGGCTGGACTGAAAGAAGCGCTCCTCGAAGAACCCGTCCTGCATGTGGACGAAACGGGCAAGGTAAGCGGCAAGCGCGCCTGGGTGCATGCCACTCGCGGCAAACAGCTCACCTTCTACGGGCACGACCCCCACCGCAGGTTGGCGGCCATCCAGGCGATGGGGGTGGGGGTGGCTTCCCTCGGTACAGCGGAGGGTTGAGGCATGATGCCTGGCTCACGTACTTCCGTCTCTGTGCCCCACACGGGCTGTGTAAGGCCCACCTACTTTGGGAGTTGCGTTACCTCCACGAACAACTGGGCGGAAGAACTACGCGCCGCACTGCACCTTGTCTACCATCACCGCAAGGCGGGCACCCTCACTCAGGTAGAGAAAACTGCATTCTTGGTGCGCTTTGATGCACTCTTGGAAGCAGGCTTGATCTCCAACCCCACAAGGAAGCAGGTTCTGAAGCAGCGGGGATGGGTGAAGCAGTTTCCTGGACGCAATCTAGCCCTGCCATGTCAGAAGCACCGAGACAAGGTGTTGTGCTTCCTCAACCAGAACGTCGTACCGTTCGGCAACAATCAAGCCGAGCGAGACATACGCGTGGTATACGTGAAGCGCAAGATTTCCGGTAGCTTTTGCTCTGACCGCCGGACAGATCCCGCGGGTTTACAGAGCCGCTCAGCCCGACGATCCTGGCCCTTGTGATTCCCTGCAGGTGTCCCGGCTGGGCCACTCTCCCCTGAACTCCACATTAGCGGTTGGAGGATTGGGCTAAAAACTCAGATTTTCAGGCAAGTAGTTTGAAAGCGCACTTCCTACACTTTTTAACGTAGGACACGGCAACGCTGCGTGTTCAGGGCTCCTAGGCGCCGCAGAGACGTCCTGCCCAAGCCAACTCGCTTTGAAGGAAACGACATGACGACCACATTCAAGTTCGCACTGCTGACCCCGGCTCTTTTGCTGCTGACCCCCTCCCCTCACTCGCGCAAACCACCGCCCTGGAGAGCACACAGACCAGCATGGCAGAGCGTATCCCCGCAACGCTCATAGGCACGTGGCGGATGACCAGGCTGGAGTTTTGTGGCCGAGCCAACGGCCAGACCGTACTCCGGTCAGATCATCTTCACCACGACCGGGAACGTCACCGTGCAGGCCATGAACCCTGATACCAGTGCCCGGGACACGGCTTACACCGTCAAAGGCCACCAAGCTAACTACGGCACGGTCACGGCTGGCCGGGCGGCTCGGGCAAAACCCTGGTGCTGACCCCTATGAACTCTGCGGAAGGCTGTCGGGCCACATACGAGCGCCACCAGGCAGTCCAGGCCTTTCTTCCCTGGTCCGGAACCGCACCTCAAGGAGAATCCATGCCCCTACACGAAGACGGATACACCTTCATCCTCAACGAAACGGTCAGCTGTACGCCAGTTGGCTACACGAACCGGTATGGGATTGAGCTCGCCGGGGATCTGTACACACCCATCAACCTGGACGAAACCCGCACATACCCAGCTCTGGTGATCGGCCCTCCTCACGGTGGCGTCAAGGAACAGGGGCCGGGCGTATACGCCAATGAACTGGCCCGTCGTGGCTTTGTGGTGCTGGCCTTCGACCCTTCATACACTGGTGAGTCGGGCGGTGAGCCGCGGCGCGTGACCTCACCGGAGATCTTCGCTGAGGATTTCAGCGCAGGCGTGGATTACCTGGGCACCTTGCCCTACGTCAGCCGGGAACAGATCGGGGCCATTGGTATCTGCGGCAGTGGTGGGTTTGTACTCAGTCAGGCCAGCATCGACCCGCGCATCAGGGCAGTGGCCACGAGCGCGATGTACGACATCAGCGGCATGCACCGAGAAGGCTGGAACGACGAGGGCACAGCCGCGCAGCGGCAGAGCGCTTTGCAGAACGCTGCCGAGCAGCGCTGGAAGGACGTGGATACGGGTGAGGCACAGCTGCAGCCTCAGTTTCCCTTGGAGATGCCTGCAAGCGGCCTTGATCCCATCACGCACGAGTTCTTCGAGTACTACGTCAAAAGCAACAACCGGGGCTGGCACCCACGCTCCACCGGAGCATTCACCCTCACGAGCGTTCCCGCCCACATCAACTTCGGTCAGTTGAAGAACCTGCAGGACCTCGCGCCCCGCAGAGTACTGCTGATCACGGGGGAGATGGCCCACTCAAAATGGTTCAGCGACAAGGTTCACACCCAGCTGCCCGACGACAGCGAACTGGTGGTCGTGCCCGGCGCACGTCATATCGACTTGTACGACGACATCGGCAAGATCCCCTTCGACCGGCTCGAAGCCTTCTTCAAAGAGAATCTCGCCTGACGCGGCCGCCCGAGGAACCCACGACCCCAGCCACGCTCACCGTTGCGCCCAACTCCAAGGTCTCCCCGCCCAACCGCCCAGAGTGCTGCCCGTCAAGGCGGCCACTCCCGGTACGGTCCGCAACGGCGACCTTCTGCTCTACGGCCCGAAGACCGTCGTATTGTTTTACGAGACCTTCCCGACCTCGTACAGTTACACGAAGCTCGGGCGAATCGACGACCCTCAGGGCCTGGCGAAGGTGTTGGGTGCCGGGAACGTCATGGTCACCTTTTCATGGAAGTAGAAAGGATACGCCCATGCTCCTGCGAGACCACCAATGAGCCTGCACAGTAAACCGTCCACCGCGTCGGCCCGACTCGCTGAACTGATCCAGCGCCATACCCCGTACGAAGGTGAATTTCCTCTGCGTGTTCCTGGGGTGTTCGTCGCTCAGACAGAACGTACGCATAGGGCCTGCGCACACAGCATACAAAGGCCTTCGCTTTGCATTGTTGCACAGGGACGCAAGGCCGTGCACATCGGCTCAGAGCATTACGAGTACGATTCGCAGCACATGATGGTGTACGCCATTCACCTGCCCGTCGCCTTCCAGGTGACGAAAGCCAGCACGGACGAGCCATTCCTGACATTCAAACTGGAACTTAACCCTGAGCGCATCGCCCAACTGGCCTTGAAAATCTACCCCCACGGGCTACCCTGCCTTCTGGAAGGTCGCGCTGTACAGGTGACTCAGACGGATCCAGCCATCATGAACGCGGTTATCCGCCTGTTGGAAACCATCGAAGACGAACGCGAAGCCAAGTGGATTGGGCCTTTGATCACGGACGAGCTGTTGATGCGCCTCCTGCTTGGCCCGGTGGGCCCGATGGTCGCGCAGATGGGCCACATGGAATCGAATACCCAACGCATTGAACGGGCCATCGAATGGATTCAGCAGCACTACGGTGATCCACTGAACATCGAGGCTCTGGCTCAGTTAAGCCATATGGGCCTGTCGACCTTCCATGCCCGCTTCAAGGCCGTGACCGGCCTGAGCCCGTTGCAATTCCAGAAGAGCCTGCGCCTTCAGGAGGCCCGGAGGCTGATGTACTCCACAGGCATGGACGTCGGGACGGTAAGCCGCCACGTGGGGTATGCCAGCACCTCGCAGTTTACCCGTGAGTACTCGCGGTTTTTCAGCAACACGCCTCGTCAGGACATGTACCAACTCCGGGAGAGCGGAACTGAGATGTCGCTGACCTGAAGCCCACCTGCCATGCCTGCTGGAGTGCCCGCTGATGCGCAAGCCGCCCGCTGGGGCGGCTCGCCTTTGACCCACTCCCTGAACGGCTGGCCCGCCCGTTCATCCTCGGAGCTTGACGTTCAGGTTGGGAGCTCTTCCTCTTTCAACGCCAGTTTGACTTCCATATCGGCTTTCAACTTGAGGTAGTCCTGGTGGAAGAGTCGAATCCCTTCTGTCAATTTCTCTCCCGCCATCTGGTTCTCCAGCAGTGCCCAGCGGAAGGCGCTTTCGGTCAGGCGCCCTTCGGCCTGATCTGAAGTTTGGGCTGGAGGCGTGAGTCGGCGGACCAGGGGCGCCTGGTTTCGGTCCAACTCACCGAGCAGCGCTGGACTGACGGTGAGGCGATCACATCCGGCCAGGGCCTCCACTTGCGCGGCACTCCTGAACGACGCGCCCATCACCACCGTCGAGTACCCGTGTGCCTTGAGGTGCTCGTAGATGCGCCGCACGCTCTGCACCCCGGGGTCCACGTCCACCTCGTAGGACTCGCGCCCCTCAGCTTTTTTATGCCAGTCGGTGATGCGCCCGACGAACGGGGAGATCAGGAAAGCGCCCGCTTGCGCGCAGGCAATGGCCTGCTCCAGGCTGAACACCAGCGTGAGGTTGCAGCGGATGCCCTCCCGCTCCAGGACTTCAGCCGCCCGGATGCCCTCCCACGTGGCCGCCAGTTTAATCAGGACCCGGTCGCGCCCCACGCCCTGCGCTTCGTACAGTGCCAGCAGGGCGCGCGCCTTGGCGATCATGGCGTCCCGGTCAAAGGAGAGCAGCGCGTCCACCTCGGTGGAAACGTCCCCCGGCACAAGCTTCGTCAACTCCACTCCAAAGCGCACTGCCAGGCGGTCGAGTAGCACGTCCACGCCATCGCCCGCACGGCGGGCCTGATCGATGACCTCCCTCACCAGCCCCGCCGATTCCGGTTGTTGCGCGGCCTTGAGAATCAAGGAGGGATTGGTCGTACAGTCGCGGGGCCGAAACTGCGAAATGGCTGTCAGGTCTCCGGTATCCGCCACCACGACCGAGAACTCACGGAGTTGTTCCAATTTACTGGGCATACGCTTCTCCCCTTTCAGCGCGTGCAGTCACACGCTGTCCTGCACGAACAATATGCTCTACCGTCACGCCAAATTCCCGATAGAGCCGTGGCGCGGGGGCAGACTCCCCGAAGGTGCTCAGGCCAACGACCTCTCCATCAAGGCCCACGTACTTCCACCAGCCGTCCACATGCGCCGCTTCGACCGCGACCCTGGGAACCCCACGCGGCAGGACCCCGGAGCGGTACGCCTCGTCCTGGAGATCAAAGACGGTGGTGGACGGCATGGACACCACGCGCGTGGGCACGCCCTCCGCTTCCAGTTGCGCGGCTCCCTGCACCGCCAGGTGTACCTCGGATCCCGTGGCAATCAGCACCAACTGCGGCTGCGCGCCTGAGGCCTCCTGAAGAACGTATCCACCCCGGTGGGCCTCAAGTGAGGCTGCGGTATCCCGCTGAAGCTGTGGCAGGTTCTGCCTGGAAAGCAGCAACGCACTTGGCCCGTTCGCCCGCACCGCTTGCGTCCAGGCGGTGGCCGTCTCGAACTGGTCCGCGGGCCGCCAGACATTCAGGTTCGGAATCAACCGCAGTGCAGCGGCGTGCTCGACGGGTTGATGGGTGGGTCCGTCCTCACCCACACCGATGGAGTCGTGGGTCAGCACGTACAGGACCTTGAGACGCATCAGCGCCGCCATGCGGATCGCATTACGGGCGTAATCCGAGAAGATCAGAAATGTTCCGCCGTACGGCAAAAACCCGCCGTGCGTGGCCAGGCCGTTCATGATCGCCATCATGCCGAACTCGCGCACGCCGTACTGCACGTAATTGCCGGAGAGGGCGTCACCATGCGGCATGACCGGCACTGAAGCGCGAACGCGGGTGAGGTTGGAAGGGGAAAGGTCCGCGCTGCCACCGATGAGTTCCGGCAGCGCGGGCACCAGTTGCTCCAGGCACAGTTGCGACGCTTTCCGGGTGGCCACGCTTTCCTGCACTTCGAGGGCCTGCGCGAAGAGCGCCCGCTCCACCTCATCCCAGCCGTCAGGGACTCCTCCCGCCAGGCGGCGCCGGAACTCCTGCGCCCTCTCCGGGTGTGCAGACGCGAACCGGTCGAAGCGGGCCTGCCACTCCCGCTCGAGGGCTTCGCCCTGTGGCTGAGCGTTCCAGGCAGCACGAACATGGCTGGGAATCACAAACGGCGCGTGAGGCCATCCAAGCGCTTCGCGTACAGCCTGAACCTCCGCCTTGCCCAAGGGCGCGCCGTGCACATCGTGCGTTCCGGACTTGTTGGGGGCGCCCTGACCGATCACGGTCTGGCAGCAGATCAACGTGGGTTTCTCCGCCTGGCCCTTGGCCGCCTCGATCGCCGCCAGAATGGCCTGCTGATTGTGCCCGTCCACCGTTTCGATCACGTTCCAGCCGTACGCACGGAACACGCCGGGGACATCATGGGAGAACCACGGTTCTACGTGCCCGTCGATGGAGATGCCGTTGTCGTCGTAAAAGCAGATGAGTTTGTGTAAGCCCCAGGTGCCGGCCAGGGAGCACGCTTCGTGCGAGAGGCCTTCCATCAGGCACCCGTCGCCCAGAAACACGTAGGTGTGGTGGTTCACCACCTCATGCTCACCAACGTTGAATTCATTGGCGAGGAGGCGCTCGGCCAGCGCCATTCCCACCGCGTTGGCCAGGCCCTGGCCGAGCGGTCCGGTGGTGGTTTCTACACCGGGTGTGTATCCACGTTCTGGATGTCCGGGTGTGCGGGAGTGCCATTGGCGGAAATTCTGGAGCTCCTCCAGCGGCAGATCGTAACCACTGAGGTGCAGCAGGGCGTACAGGAGCATGCTGCCGTGCCCGTTGGAGAGAACGAAGCGGTCGCGGTCCGGCCAGTCCGGGTTACGGGGGTTGTGCCGCAGGTGGTGTCGCCAGAGGGCTTCAGCGATGTCCGCCATGCCCATCGGCATGCCGGGATGGCCGGAGTTGGCGGCTTCCACCGCGTCCATCGCGAGGATGCGCAGGGCGTTGGCTTCAACAAGAGCCGTGTTTGGTTCTACGTCAGTTTGCGTCATACAGGAGGACTCCTTCGTTCTGCGTGGCAACAGCGGGCAATCCGCTGGGTTCGGCGAGTGGGCGCTCTACAGTCGGGCTGGGTCAGGCCCGTTCAGGGGTGGATCAGGCCACCGACGTTGTTGGCCTGCCTGTACTACGCGCCTTTCGGAGCGAGGAACAAGACCGGCCCCGCCACTTCCTCCAGCGTTCCCACGCGCTGCCTGGGGACCTTCTCAGCCGCTCACCATGCCTGCCAGATTGCTCGGCAGTGGGCCAGCTGCCCGCTACCGGTGGTTTACCTGTAATTCTGGAGCGCGGTCTTCAAGCACAGTATTCAAAAGCCAATGGAAAACGTCGGTGGCGTCTCCAGACGAAGCACGTTGAATGCTGGAGATATACACGGGCTGCCGATCTTCCGATGCCACTCCGTGAGATCCCTTCACCACCGTGGCGTCAAGCCCAACCACGTCCAGAAGAGCACGAAAGCCCAACTTTCGCTGCAGCAGTCGGAGACCAGCACGCGTTTTCCCTCCTGGTGCGAAGAACAGCTCGGCGGGGTCATAGCCGGGTTTCCGGTGGATGTCCACCGTTCGGGCAAAATCCGGCGCTTTGCCGTCGTCCAACCAGTAATAGTAGGTGAACCAGCTGTCCTGTTCGGCCACCACGACCAGGTCTCCAGCACGTTCGTGATCCACACCCCACACCCGCTGCTGCTCTGGAGTCAAGACGTGCTGCACGCCAGGCACAGCTTCCAGCAGGGACTGAACGTGTTGGAGGTAGCTGATGTCCTGAAGGTACACGTGGGCCACCTGGTGGTCACACACAGCGAAAGCCTGGCTATTCCAGGTGTCGAGGTGCTCCTGACCTCCTTCATCCCGCACGGTGACGAGCCCAGCCTGCCGGAGCACGCGGTTCAAATGCACAGGCCGGTGCACGTCGACAATGCCGTACTCGGAGAGCACCACCGTCTCCACCCCGCGCTCCTCGTAGAACGCCAGCAGTTCGCCCAACAGGCTGTCCACCGCCCGCACGTCCTGCGCTATGGCCGGAAACTGAGCGCCCAGCTTTTGCAGGGGATAATCCAGATGAGGCACATACACCAGGCTGAGATCTGGCCGGTGGTGCCGTTCCAGGTGCATCGCGCACCGGACGATCCAGGCGCTGGACTTCAGGCTCGCCGTCGGCCCCCAGTACTGAAACAGGGGAAACTCACCCAACTCTTTTCTCAACTCGTCCCGCAGGGTGGCGGGCTTGGTCGCCATATCGGGAATTTTGCGGCCGTCAGCCTTGTACATCGGGCGGGGCGTCACCGCGTAGTTCACATCGGTGTGCATGTTGTACCACCAGCACACATTCGCCACCGTCGCCTCAGGATGCACGGAGCGGAGGACGTCCCAGAGTTTTTCACCTGTGACAAGCCGGTTGCTCTGCTTCCAGAATTTGATCTCACCGTCCTGACGGTCGAACCACCCATTCCCCACGATGCCGTGTTCCGCCGGCGTTCTGCCCGTCAGATACGTGGCCTGTACGGAGCAGGTCACGGCGGGAAACACGGGGCGCAGGACTGTGAGGTGGCGGCCCTGCATCCACTTCAGGAGGTGCGGGGTGTGCTCCCCGATCAAATCTGAAGTGAGGCCCACAACGTTCAACACCACGGTGCGCTTCATTCAAGTTCCCCGGATGTACCGCTGCCAGAAACAGGTCAGCGGAAAGAGGACCAGGCAGAGCAGGAAGATCTCCGGGCGACCTGCCTGCGCCGCGACCATGGCGTCGAGCAGGCACATGCCGGCGATGAGATTTCCAACGACTTGCCCAAGGTGCCGCTTGCCTTTCAGGGACGTCCGGACATTCACCGTCACCCAGAAGGTAAACAGTACGGCGGCGATCCCCGTCCAGAGGCCCGGGTGCTGGACAATCGCCGTCACAGCGGGGACATACAGCAGTGCCAGGGGCCACCAGGTCAGCGCACCTCTGGATTCCAGCTTGGCGAGTTGCGTGAGGCCGACGACGTAGCATCCCAGCAGCCCTCCCCACAGGGCCACGTCTGGGAAAGCCACCTGCAACGCTGCACCGGTAATCAGATAGATGCAGACGCGGGTGCCGGCCATCAGCAGGGGACTCAGGGGGTTGGTTTTGTGCCACACGTCGTACAGCACGATGAGGGCCACGAGGACCGCGCCCCACCAGAACGTGCCGGTGAGGGCCAGCAGGCCCAGGCCCACGGTGAACATGACGGCGGCCCAGCCCAACGCTTCTGCGGGCGACACGTCCCCCCTGGGGATAGGCCGTTCTGGCCGTTCCAAACGGTCCCTGTGCCGATCACAGTAGTCGTTCAGGAACATACCCGCGGTGTAAAAAAGACCCATGGCAGTCGCCACAATGGCCACGACCGCTGCGTCCAGGGTGACGGCCAGGGCGCCCGCTCCAACAGCGTTGCTCAGCACAGTGGGGAGATTCGACACCCGAGCGAGTTCAAGGTAACTGCGCCCTTTGGAAACGCGGCGCAAGTCAAGTGAGGACACGCTGCACCCACCTCAGTTCCCGGAGAAGGCTCTCCCGCAAGGGGAGCCGCATCCCTTCGGGCAACACCTGCCAGGTGTAGGTCTCCACTTCCAGGTGATTGCATTGCCACAGGGGCAGGGTGTTCAGCACTTCCCTCAGTTCCTGCTGTGTGGACGTCAGCTTCCCAAAGTGCTCCACGAAAAGGGGAACGTGGAAGTGCACCCGCCACTCCACCGCCGCTGGGTCGTCCAGGTGCTGAAGGGCGCTGGGGAGATCCTGATAGCCCTGCACGTCTCCGCTTTGCCTCAACGCCACCACCTGATGTAGGTACGTGGGATCGTCCAGGGACTGCAGCGCCTCCCGTAGCGGCGAACGGTCCTGCGGCAAGGTGACTTTCAGAGCGGAGCTCAGCTGAATCTTCCCGACCTGGAATCCAATGTCGCGGTAGCGCTGCAAGACCTGCAACGGCTTCTCGTAACCGACGGCCAGATGGCAGGTGTCCAGGCAGCCTCCCAGGTGCCGCAGCAGCACGGTCCTCGCTTCCCCTTCCGCGACGTTCAGCAGGGTCGAGAGCCGCTGCACCCCGGAGGAAAGCAGATGGTCTTCGGCGAAATCCAGGAGTTCAGCCGTGGTGCCGAGCAGGCCATCCGGTTCAGGCTCCAGGCACAACACCACCGTTTTTCCCTGCTCAGTGCGGAGCCTGTGCAACTCCACCACGACTTCCAGCAGGTGCTCCAGCAGGTTCGTCCACACGGCAGCGTCGTGCCCATCTACCCAGGTCCGGTACGACAGCGGGCTGGTGGAGATGCTGCCCTGCACACCGTCCGGCAGCAACGTGGCGAGAATTTGCGCGAGGCGGAGGGTGTACTCCACTCGGTCGCGTGTCCGCCAGTCCGGATGGTGAACCTGTTCTTTCACCCGTGTGCCGTGGAACGTCCCATACGGAAATCCATTCATGGTGAACACGTACAGGCCGTGCCGGCGCAGAAACTCCTGAAGCTCCCCGATGCGCCGCAGAACCTCAGCGGCTTCAGCCCCGGGGATCCATAGGCCCAGACCGAATGGAAGGTCGGGGCTGAAGTCCTCCTTGAGCGGCAAGACCACCTCGCGGAGGGTGTGCAGGAGATCCTCGAAATTTCCCGTGGGGTGGACGTTCATGCAGTACGTGAGATGCAGGTCACCGAACCGCATGCCCGGCCTCAAATT
Source organism: Deinococcus hopiensis KR-140 (assembly GCF_900176165.1). NCBI lineage: Bacteria > Thermotogati > Deinococcota > Deinococci > Deinococcales > Deinococcaceae > Deinococcus > Deinococcus hopiensis. Next base: position 7,063 of record NZ_FWWU01000001.1, on the reverse strand, counting down.
TGGGGTTCTGGGAGAGGAAGTCCGTGGGGTTGCCCATCACCACGCGCGCGATGTCTTCTTCCTGGTGGCCCCGGCGGCGCATCTCCTGTATGAAGTGCGGCACGGCCAGGGCGTCACTTGGGGCCCAGTCACACGCAGAGGCCACGCAGATCCGGTCCAGGCCGTGCATCTCCAGCATGTCGATGGCCCGCCCTGGGCTGGCTTTGGTACGCGGGTAAAGGGTCAGCCCCGTCCAGAATCCAGCGTCCAGAATCATCTCGATGGTGTGTTCCTCGGCGTGATCGATCATCACGCGCGAAGGGTCGATGCGGCTCTCCCTGGCCAGCGTATCCACAATGACGCGGGTGCCCTTGTGCTTGTCCTCCAGATGGGGAGTGTGAATGTGAATCATCTGGTGGTGTTCCAGGGCGAGCTCCACGTGGTCCAGAAACGTCGCCAGTTCATTGCGGGTCACTCGGTTCAGCCCGATTTCTCCGATGCCCAGCACGGTGGGACGATTGAGGAAGTCGGGGATGAACGCGAGAACTTCGCGCGCGAGCGTGCGGTCCTCGCCTTCTTTCGGGTTCAGGCACAGCCAGCAGTAATGCCGGATGTGGTACTGCTTTGCACGCTCCGGTTCAAAGGTGGTGAGGTGATCGAAGTAGTCCCGGAAGGCTTCTGGACCAGTGCGGTCACGTCCAGACCAGAAGGCGGGTTCAGTGACGGCCACGCATCCACTGAGCGTCATCTTCTCGTAGTCCTCGGTCGTGCGCGACACCATATGCGCGTGTAGATCGATGTACTTCATCCCTCGCCCACCAGGGGAGCCCCCACCGCGTTCTGCCGGTCCCGTATCTCCAGGATTCGGAAGTCCTGGTCGCTGAGGGTCATTTGAATGTCTTTGACCCGGCCGCCCTCTTCGCGCGTGAGGACCTTCAGGCCGCGGCGCAGTGCCAGCAGGCGCTCATCGTCCTGGGCATCCTGCAGGGCAGCGCGGTCCAGCCGGTCCAGGAAAGCCGCCAGCTCAAGCAGGTGGTTGCGGGTTTCCATGTAGTACTTCTCCAGCAAGCCCCTCTGGGGCAGGACCGTTTTTCCATCACGGGTGAGCATAAAGCACCTCCGTTTCGACGAGGTTCGTGTAGGCCTGCTCGAGGATGGCGGCGTCCACATGATGCACGTCGACCTGCTCGCCTATGGTTGGAATCAGGCTGATGGTAAGGCGTCCACCCAGATGCTCCCTGAATTCTTGCAGACCTTCCAGGAGGGCCCACCCGCCCTGGGCGTCCCGTGCGGCGCACTCGCGGTACAGGTACGGCAGACGCAACGCCCGGAACAGATGCAGAATGCGCTCCAACTGCCTGGCTGACAGCATGCCCGTCAGGTGGGCGTACATGGCGTCGAGGGCCACTCCGAACGCGACGGCTTCCCCATGGCGAATGCGGTGAGCGCTGATGCTCTCCAGTTTGTGTGCGGCCCAGTGGCCGTAATCCAGTGGACGGCTGGAGCCGCGCTCGAACGGATCTCCGGATCGCCCGATGTGCTCGAGGTGAAGCTCAGCGCAGCGGAACACGGCGTACTCCATGGCGTCCAGGTCACGCTGGTTGAGCTGCGCAGCGTGCCGTTCCAGCCATTCGAAAAACGCCCGGTCTTTAATCAGGGCCACCTTGACGGCTTCCGCAAGGCCGCACAGCCAGTCCCGCTGGGAGAGCCCTTCCAGGAAAAGCAGGTCGTTGATGACCGCTTTGGGCGGCGTGAACGTTCCCAGCCAGTTTTTCTTACCGAAGAGGTTCACGCTGGTTTTCACGCCTACCGCAGCGTCGTTCTGGCCGAGCACCGTGCTGGGCAGACGAATCAGCCGAATTCCCCGGTGGCTGGTGGAGGCGGCGAAGCCCACCAGATCGGTGAGTGCGCCGCCGCCAAGCACGACCACATGGTCGTGCCGGTCGATGTGATGGACGTCCAGGGCTTCGTAGAGGTTCACCAGAAACGAAGGATCGTTTTTGACCTGCTCCCCCCCCGGCAGGATCAACAGCTGCACCACGGGAATACCATGCGCCCCGAAGTACCTCTCGATGTCCTGAACAACGCTTGGGAAAGCGCGCTCCACGCCCTCGTCGAGGACGAACAGCACTTTGCCAGGTTGTTCAGGGCCCCGCAGTTCCAGCGACAGCAGCGGGTTTTCCAGGTCGAACACGCCGCGCGTGAAGTGCACAGGGTACTGGTGCCGCACCGTGAAGTCCTGCTGGATGCTCCTCGTGCTCACACCTCTTCCCTCGGCAGGACGGGGGGAGCCTCCGCTTCCCCGTTCTGAACCGTGCGGTCAAAGGCCCGGTCGAAGGCGACTTGAGAGGTGGGGAAATTGAGCTTGCGCACGAAAGCGGCGCTTTCGGTTCCACCGTGAACCCGGTCCATGCGGCTGTCTTCCCACTCCACACTGAGGGGACCCGCGTAACGGACGTCTTTCAACGCCACGATGATGTCCTCGAACTTGAGGTCTCCACGTCCGAGGGAACGGAAATCCCAGTACCGCCTGGAGTCGCCGAAGCTGGTATGGCCGCCAAACACGCCGACGTGCCCGTTGCCGTGACCCCACCAGACGTCTTTGAGGTGCACGTGGAAGATGCGGTCTGCGAACTGACGGATAAACTCGATGTAGTCCACATGCTGGTAGGCCAGGTGGGACGCGTCGTAATTAAAGCCGAAGCGTGGGTGGTGTCCCAGCGCTTCCAGCGCACGCGTGCTGCTGGCAATGTCAAACGCGATCTCGGTGGGATGGACTTCCAGCGCGAAGTTCACGCCGCATTGGTCGAAGACCTCCAGGATGGACAGCCACCGGCGGCTGAAGTCCTTGAAACCTGCGTCCCAGAAGGCCTGACTGGTCGGGGGGAAGGCGTAGATGGAGTGCCAGATGGAGGAACCGGTGAAGCCGTTGACCACGCTGACCCCGAGCTTCTGTGCGGCGCGGGCGGTGTCCATGATCTCTTGGGCGGCGCGCTGGCGTACCCCTTCGGGGTCACCGTCACCCCAGACGTGCTCGGGGAGGATGGCTTTGTGGCGTTCATCGATGGGGTCGCACACCGCCTGACCGACCAGGTGGTTGCTGATGGCGTAGCAGCGCAGCCCGTGGGAGGCCAGCAGGTCTTTGATGCGCTGGATGTAGCCAGGGTCGCGCAGCGCGTCGCGAACATTGAAGTGATCGCCCCAGCACGCCAGTTCCAGGCCGTCGTAGCCCATTTCCCTGGCCAGGGGCGCGAGTTGCGCGAGCGGCAGGTCCGCCCACTGTCCAGTAAACAAAGTGACGGGTGCAGTCATATTTCCTCCGAGATCATCAGCTGCTCTGAATAGAGGGCGCGCTGTGGCAAGGCCGGGTGCGGCGGCGTTCAGGTCGTTGCGGTAGAGAAGTGCAGGAGGCCCGCATCAACACGGGCCTCCTGCGGGGTGAGGCTCAGAAGGGCGAGTTGGGGAAGTAGAACTTGCTGGCGTTGTTCTTTACGACCAGAACGGATGGAATGATGGTGCTGGGCTTCATGGCCTTACCGGTCACCCGGCTGGCGATGGTGAGCTTCATAGCGTCGGCAATCATGCTGGAGGGGTAGGTGACGTTGGCGGGCATGAGGGTGTTGCCGTCGAGAATGCCCTTGATCACTTCTTTCTTCCCCGCGCCGCCGAGCAGGATCTTGATGTCGGTGCGCCGGGCCTGCTGGATGGCCTTGAGGGCGCCCATGGCCATGTCGTCATCCGATGCCCAGACGGCGTCGATTTTCGGGAAGCGCGTCAGGTAGTCCTGCATGACTTTGAAGGCGTCGTCGGCATTCCAGTTGGCGTACTTGGCATCCAGGATTTTGATGTTGGGGTTCTTGCCGATTACCTCCCTGAAGGCGTCGTTGCGTTGGTTGTCGATCACCGTGGGAATGCCGCGGAGCACCACCACGTTTCCACCTTTGGTGCCCAGACGGCTGTTCAGGTACGCAGCTGAAATGCGGCCGAAACCGGGGTTGTCCCCAGCGACGTAGGCGTCCTGCGCTTTCGGATCGGTGAGTCCGCGGTCCACCACCGTCACGAAGACGCCTTTGGCTTTCAGGGCTGCGACGGGACGCGTTAGGGGAGCGCTCTCCTGGGGAAGAATCACCAGCGTGTTGATTTTGTTGACGGTCAGGAGGTCCTGAATCTGGTTGGCCTGTTCGTTGGCGTCTTTGGCGGTCTTCACGATGATTTGCACACCGGGGTATTGCTGCTCGAGCGCTTTTTTCGCTTCGTTGGCGTGGTACACCACACCGGCGGTCCAGCCGTGATCGGCAGCGGGAATAGAGACCCCAACGATGACCTTGTTGTTCTGAGCGAGGCTGGAGCTGCTGGCGATCAGGGCGGTCAGGATGGCAAAGCGGGCAATGGTATTCATGCGGTTCCTCCGGTTGGAAAGGTGATGGGCGGCGGGATGGGTGCAGCGGACGGAGCGTGGCGGTGGGACGTCAACCTCCTGAGGGACGCGGATCTACTTGCGACTTCCACGTTGGAAGAAAGCGACGAGGATGATCACGAGGCCTTGCACGGCAGCGTTGAGGTACTCGCTGATGATGTTGGTGAGGTTCAAGACGTTGCTGATCGTGACCAGGAGGATCGCGCCGACGACAGTCCCCCAGATGCGGCCGGTGCCGCCTTTGAGGGCTGTGCCGCCGATGATGACCGCGGCGATGGCCTCCAGTTCCCACAGCAGGCCTGTGGAGGGGGAAGCGCTGCCGAGGCGGGGAACGTACAGGATGGTGGCGATGGCCACGCAGATGCCGAGCAGGACGTAGGTGCCGATCTTGACGGCGCTGACGTTCACGGCGGAGTACCGGGCGACCTGCTCGTTGCTGCCGATGGCCTGGACGTACCGGCCGTAGCGGGTGCGGTTGAGGATCAGCCCGCCGACGAGCGCCACCGCGGCAAACACCAGGATGGGAATCGGGATGCCGAGCACCGCGCCGTAGTACACGTTTCCGTAGCGTTCGCTCACGGTCGCGTCGAGGGAGATGGAACCGCCCTGCGAGAGGTACGTGAGGAACGCGCGGTAGATCCCCAGCGTACCGAGCGTGACGATGAACGGCTCGATGCGCCCTTTGGTGATGGCCAGTCCGTGCAGGAGCCCAGCGAGGCTGCCGAGGATCAGGGCGGCGAGCATGCCGAGGAAAATGGTCATCCAGCCTGTTCCGAAGGTGGAGAGGATGGCGTTCATCGTCAGAATCATGGAACCGGCGATCAAAGCGGCCAGGGAACCGACGGACAGGTCGATGCCGCCGGAGATAATGACGAAGGTCATGCCGACGGCGATGATGCCGATGAAGGCCGCGCGGGTCAGGACGTTCGAGAGGTTACTTACGGTGAGGAAGTCAGAATTCAGGCCGGTGGCGACCAGCATCAGGGCGAGCAGTCCAAGCAGCGGTCCGAGCGTGCCGATACGGGTGAGGAGGCCCTTTCCGGATGACGCTCGGGAGGGCAAGGACGAGGTGGGGGTATTAGGCGTAGACATGCGCAGTGCTCCTTTGCGTCTGGTTTTTCAGGCCGGTGGCGTACTGAATGACTTCCCGCTCGGTCATGTGATCGCCGACAAGTTCGCCGCTGATGGTGCGGTTGTGAAGCACGATCAGGCGGTGGCAGACGCCCAGCAGTTCCTGCATTTCACTGCTGATCACGATGACGCCCTTGCCCTGCTCGGCGAGGCGGTGGATCAGGTGGTAGATTTCGCGCTTCGCGCCAACGTCGACGCCGCGGGTGGGTTCGTCCAGGATGACGATGTTCGGGTCGAGTTCCAGGATTTTTCCCAGCGCGAGTTTCTGCTGGTTCCCGCCGGAAAGGGCGCTGGCAGGCACGTCGAGCCGCCCGGTGCGGATGTTGTATTCCTGTGCGGCGCGCTGGATGGCCGCGTGCTCGGATTTGGCGTCCAGCAGCGGTTTGGCGTACTTCTTGAGCGTCATCAGGGTCAGGTTGGGCCTCAGGTCGAAATCGACGTGCACGCCTTTGCCTTTGCGGTCTTCGCTGAGGTAGACGAGGCCCGCCTTGACGCCGCGCCTCGGACTGCCGAGGCGGGTGAGCCGGTTGTTGATGCGCACCTGCCCCACGGTGTGTGGCCGTAAGCCCAGCAGCCCCTCGAACGCTTCGGTGCGGCCTGCGCCGACCAGCCCGGCGAAGCCGAGCACTTCCCCGGCATGCAGGGTGAAGGTGAGGTCATCAATCCAGCCGGGAACGCTGAGACGTTCCACGCTGAGCAGTTCTGCCTGCTGGTGGACATTTTTGGGTGGGAACATGTCTTCCAGTTCCCGACCAACCATGAGGTTTGCCATTTCGTGCGGGGTGAGGGTGGAGGCGTCCTGGCTGAGGATGTACCGTCCGTCTCGGAGTACGGTGACGTGATCCGCGAGGGCTTTGACTTCGTCGAGTTTGTGGCTGATGTAGAGGATGGTGACGCCCTCGTCGCGCAGGTTGCGAATGAGGTTGAACAGAATTTCCGTTTCGCGGGTGGTGAGGGTGGCGGTCGGTTCGTCCATGATCAGGACGCGGGCGTTGCGCGAGAGCGCTTTGGCGATCTCGACCAGTTGCTTCTGAGGAACGGTGAGGTCACGGACGCGGGTGCGGGGATCGAGGGCCACGCCGAGACGGTTCAGCGCTTCTTGTGCGCCCCGAACCATGCTGTTGTCGTCGATGAGCCTTCCACCCGGTTCACGGCCCAGGTAGATGTTCTGCGCCACCGTGAGGTCTTCGGCGAGGTTGAATTCCTGGTGGATCAAGACGATGCCGACGTGTTCGGCGTCGCGGCTGCTCTGGAAGTGCACCGGCTGGTTGCCCAGGCGAATTTCCCCGGTTGTGGGGGTATGGTACCCGCTGAGGATCTTCATGAGGGTGCTCTTGCCGGCGCCGTTTTCACCGAGGAGGGCGTGCACCGTTCCCGCGGGGATGGTGAAGCTGACGTCCTGCAGGACGGTGACTGTCCCAAACGTTTTACCGATGCGCTCGAAGGTGATGTCGTGGCTTGGGTGTGGTTCAGGCATAGTCTCCTCTTCGGGCGGCAGAGTGGCTCCCCGACCTTCGGCGAAGGTCGGTGAAGTTG